>JABLXW010000012.1 GCA_013177945.1 Bacillota bacterium | reverse complement strand
CCCTTGATCTTTTGAAATTATTCAGCTGAAACGGGCTGTGATTCCTGGAGTTCACCCAATTTAAAGCGCTCCGTTAACTCCCGCAACTGGTCGGCAATTCTATGAAGAGATGAGGCCGAGGCGGCCAGCTCCTCCATCGTTGCAGTCTGCTCTTCGGTTGCCGCGGCCACCTCCTCCGCGCTGGCGGCCGTTTCCTGAGAAATGGAAGCAATATTTTCCACCGCTGCTGCAGCCTGATCGGCGCTCTGGATCATTTCCCGCGTTGCCTGGAACACTTCTGAGATGCGCGCCGCAACGTTGTTGATTGCCCTGTTGATTTCACTAAAAGCAATCCCCGCCTCCTCCACCACTTTTATCCCCTGCTGAACCTCTCCGGTGCCGGCCTCCATTGCCTGGACCGCCTTTTCTGTTTCTCCCTGAATTTCCTTAATCAAAACAGAAATCTGCTTGGCTGCCTCTGCCGACTGTTCTGCCAGCTTGCGAACCTCATCCGCGACCACCGCGAAGCCTCTTCCCTGCTCGCCGGCCCTTGCAGCCTCAATGGCGGCATTTAAAGCAAGAAGGTTTGTCTGGTCGGCAATTCCGGTGATCACGGAAACAATCTGCCCGATTTCCTGGGATCTTTCGCCAAGGTTTCTTACCGTCTGGGCGGAGCGGTTCACCGTTTCGCTAATGGTCTGCATCTGCGTAACAGCACGGGTAATCGCCTCCTTTCCGCCCTCAGCAGCCTTTCCAGCCTGTTCGGAGGCAGAAGCAACGGTCTGGGAATTCAAATCCACCTGCTGAACCTGCTTAATCATCTCCTTAATCCTGTTTGAGGTTTCATCTACGCTCTTTGCCTGGTTGTCGGCTCCGGTTGCAACCTGCTCAATGGTGGCGGCAATCTGCTCGGTGACTTTTGCGGCCTCTTCCGCGCCCTGGCTCAACTGCTGGGCCGATGAGAACAGATCCTGCCCTGTTGCCACAACTTTCTGAAGAAGCTGGCTGAGCATTGCCAGCATCCTGTCAAACTGCTGCCCCAGAAACCCGAGTTCGTCCTGGGGCTTGAAATTTGTGCGCACCGTAAAGTCCCCTTCCTGCGCCTGTTCCATGGCGGCAGCCAGCTTTTGAATCGGGCGGCAGATATATCCCGCAAAAAACCAGGCAACGAGCACGACAAGCAGCACTCCTGCCAGACCAAAAAGAAGCAGATTGCGGGCAAATTCGACCCCCATTTTGAAATAAACCGTATGGGGGACCCCTACATACCAGATGCCGATGATCTTTCCGTCCCGGTCTCTAATCGGTTCGTAAGCGGTCTGGTTCCAGGTTCCCACCACATTGGCCTTTCCGAGATAGGTGCGCCCCTCCTTAAGAACAGCCTGGGCGACCTCTGGGGCAACCTTTGTTCCTACCGCCCGCTTTCCCTCCTTCATGACATTGGTGGCAACCCGGGTGTCGCCCTGAAAAATTGTTACCGTATCGCCGGTCAAGGAGCCGATGGCATCCACCGCCGCAAAGTTCCCATTCATCAGGGTATCCCCTTTGTAAAGCTTTCCATCCCGCACTTCCCAGGGGCCCGGGTAGCGCAGGTCAAGATAGGCCCGCCCCATGGCCAAATCGCTCTTGAGTTTTTCCTGGGCAGATGCGATCACTTTGTCGTACATCGTTTTTGCGGCATAATTTCCAACCGCTCCAAACAGCAGAACAATCATACCCAAAAGAAGAATCATCAATTTCCAGCGCAGCCGAATCCTCATTTCCTTCCCCCCCAGTTTTCCATCGTTGCCCACTGCAGATAAAATTCGACAATTAGGACGGATTTCCTGCTGAAAAAACAAAAAAAGTGCGGTCACCCTGCACTTCTTAAACTTTTTTAAACAATGTATTTTGCCCTCTCAATAAAATCAGGCAGGAAAAAGGGGAGTGCTCAGGTATCTTTCCCCAGTGTCGGGAGCAATTGCGAGCACAGCCTTATCCGGGGGAAACTTCCTGGCAACCTGAAGGGCGGCATAAACCGCCGCTCCGGAGGAAATTCCTGCAAGGATCCCCTCTTCACGCATCATTTTCCTTGCAGTTTCGCAGGCATCTTCATCCCTGACCTGGATTATTTCGTCGATCAGAGCGGTCCTCAAAACAGCAGGGATAAAACCGGCACCGATCCCCTGGATGCCGTGGCTGCCGGGCTTACCCCCGGAGAGCACAGGAGATCCCGCAGGTTCAACCGCAATAATCCTGATCTGCGGATTTCTTTCTTTTAAAACCTCCCCAACACCGGTTAAAGTTCCCCCGGTTCCCACCCCGCAAACAAAAGCAGCCAGATCGCCGCCGCACTGCTCGAGTATTTCCCGGGCTGTAGTCAACCGGTGAACTTGAGGATTTGCCGGGTTTTCAAACTGTTGGGGAAGAAAATAACCCGGGTTTTGCTCAACTATTTCCCGGGCGCGTGCCACTGCCCCGGCCATGCCTTCCTCCCCCGGCGTCAGCACCAGTTCGGCCCCGAACCCCTTGAGCAGCTTCTGGCGCTCCAGACTCATCGTTTCGGGCATGACGATGATCAACCGGTAGCCCTTTGCAGCCGCCACCATCGCAAGCCCGATCCCCGTGTTTCCGCTGGTGGGTTCAACGATCACCCCCCCGGGTTTGAGCCTGCCGGACTTCTCTGCAGCCTCCACCATACCGAGAGCAATGCGGTCCTTAATGCTCCCTCCAGGATTGAAAAACTCGAGTTTAACGAGAAGGCGAGCCCCCTCCCCGGGTGCCAGCTTCCTCAACTGAACGACCGGTGTCTTTCCGATTAAACCGAGAATCGAACTGGCGACCTGCATTTCGACAACTCCCTGGCCTGAAAATCGTCCAGTCCCAGCTTAACAGATTTGCAGGCAAGTTTCAATTGCCGCCTCCAGACTTACCCGGCTCCTGCCCTCCGAACCGGAACCTGGTCCTGGACCAGGTCCACAATAAAAACTGTAGGAGCAAATCTCAAGTCAATCTGATAAGGATCCCTGAGAGGGCGCCCCTCGGCATCCCGGATAACAGTTACGATAGGCCGGACCCCCCAGCCCCGGCAAACCTTCGTGACAACCCCCAGCTCCCCTGTATTCAAGGAAACGTGGGAGCCTACAGGGTAGGGAGCGATGTTGTAAAGAAAAGCACGGGCAATTTTCGGATCGTAGTGGGTTCCCGTTTCGGCAGTGAGAATCTCGACGGCTTCGTAAGGGAGATAATGCCTGCGGTAGACGCGGTCGGTGACCAGGGCGTCAAAGACATCGGCCAGCGCAACGATCCGGGCAAACTCGGGGATCTCATCACCCGCCAGACCCAGGGGGTAGCCCTTCCCATCGTATCTTTCGTGGTGGGTTAAGGCCACCTGGGCGGGATCAGGGCCGAGGGTGGAACACTGGTAAAGGGCGCGGAACCCCAGCCAGGTATGGCGTCTGACCTCGGCCATTTCTGCCGAAGATAAGGGGCCGGGCTTTTCCAAAATTTCCGAAGGGACGAACACCTTGCCCAGGTCGTGAAGAATTGCAGCCTCCCCCAGACGCTTCAAGCGTTCCCGGTCAAAGCCCAGAATCACCCCCGCCAGCAAACTCAAAACGCAAACCCCTACCGAATGGCCGAAATGATAGTCCTGCTTCGCTCGAATATCTGAGAGGTTAACAACCACGTCTTCGTGATGAAGAATTTCGTCAACGATGTTTTCTATAATCTCTTTTACCTCCTGGTCGGAAAAGCACTCTCCAACGGAAACCTGTGACATCAACTTCTTTACCGTACGGATTGCCCGCAGGCGGGTTTCAACCCGGATTACATCATCCACCTTAAGATTGAGATTCGAAATGCCTTCGTTGTAAACATAGAGTGAAGTGATCCCGCGCCAGGCAAGCCGCGTGATATACCTCTCTGTCAATGCAACCCCCTGCTGAATGAGGAGATTCCCATTGCTATCGAAAACCGGCTGCGCTACCCGCATTCCGGGCTGCACCTTCTCAATCGCCACCAAATGCAGAGCGGCCACCTCCCCTTTTTCCCCTTTCTCCCCCCCAGTTCCTTACCGCACCATTCGGCGCGACCTTGAGAAAGAAACAAACCAAAAACAATAATCTTTCAAAGTCACCGGCCTGCTCTCCCGGCAGGGTTTCTCTTTCTCTTCTCGCTGCCAAGCCAGCCAAAAGGCCGCTGAACTTTGAGAAATTTGGCACTATTTATTTTTATTCGCCACTTTTCGAAAAAATCCTCTTCGAAACAGACATTTTTCTTAAAACTGGAACCTGACAGTCAGTTCCCTGAGGGAAGCGGCCAACTGTGCCAGGGCTTCACTTGCCGAAGATAGCTCTTCAAGTGAGGAGGTTTCCTCTTCCGTAGCAGCAGCAACCTGCTGCGCTGCCGAAGAATTCTGGGCAGCTATGCGGGCAATTTCTTCCACAGCCCTCATTACCTGGTCTGCGCTTGCAGCCATCTGCTCGGCTGCTGCCGTCACCTCCGCGATTTTTCCGGTCACGCTTTCAATCGAACCCAGAATTTCTTCAAAAACTTCTCCTCCTTTTCCAACCACCGCTGCGCCCTCTTCGACAACCCTTGTGCCCCGCTCCATTGAAGTTACTGCTCCCTGCACGGCCTCCTGCATTTCCTGAATCAGCGAAGAAATCTGCTCTGTGGCGTCCCGGCACTGCTCGGCAAGCTTGCGCACCTCCTCCGCCACAACCGCAAAACCCCTTCCCTGCTCCCCGGCCCGGGCGGCTTCAATTGCAGCATTTAGGGCCAGCAGATTCGTCTGATCCGCAATCCCGGTTATCAAATTGATAATTTCTCCCACCGACTGGGCCTTGTCGCCCACCAGATTGATCATCCGGGCGGTATCCCCAACAGTGTTTCCGATCTCCGTCATCTGCCGGACCATCTTCTCCATGCTGGACCTTCCCTCGCCGGCCTGCCGCGCCATCACTCCGGCCTCGGCGCTAACTTGACCGGTGCTGGCCGAGACCTGCCTGATGGCAGTTGTAATCTGACCCACCATATCTGCGGCTTCATCAACATGTCTGGCCTGATTTAAAGCACCACTCGAAACCTCCTGAATGCTCATCGTAATTTGCTCGGCGGCCTTCGCGGCCTGCTCCGTTCCCAAACGCAGCTGGTCTGAGGAGGCAGCAACTTTCTGGGCGCTTTCGGCAACAACCCGGACCAAATCGCCGATCCGCGCCAGCATGGCATTGAAGCCTTCACCCAACCGGGCAATCTCGTCCTTTCCCTTCCCTGCCTCCGCCCTGACGCTTAAGTCTCCTTCGCCTGCCCGCTGCATCAAAGCCTGCAGCCGCTCTAACGGACGTGCAATCCCCAGCGCGAGCCAGAGAGAAGCAAGAATGCTTAAAATCAATGCTCCAATACCCACGCCTAAGGCAACGTTGCGTACGAGAAAAACCGCACCCATAAATTCGGCATCATAATTCCCTACTGCAAAAATCCAGTCCGTACCCTCTACCGGACGAAAACCGACGGTTTTGGGGCGCCCTTTCCAGATGTAGCGGACAATTCCTTCTCTTTTCTGCAGCATCTCCCGGCCGTAACTTTCTCCTGCCAGGCTTGTTCCAACAGAGTTGGGATGGTAGATGAGAACTCCTTTCCCGTCCATAATATAGGCATAGCCGGTAAGTCCTTTCCTTTTAAAATGATCCTCATCAAAATTTTTCAGCAGCGCCTGGATCCGCTTATCTCCCAAACCGGCCCCTTCTTCGACCAGCATTTCCACCCGGTGAGCGCCTTCAGTTGCCAGGCCGCTCAGATAGTCCTCCTCGAGTTTCAGCAAACTCCTGCGCGCCTGGTAATAACTTGCCATCCCCACGATCCCCAAACTGAAGAGAATTAAAACGATCATTGAAAACAGAATCCGGTGACGAATCCGCATCTCTCCACCTCTTTCCCCCCGGTTTCCTAACTTTTTTCAAAACATAAAAAAACATAAAAACAGGTACGGTACTGATTCGACATCTGGCAAAAAAATCCTGCAATAATTAACAAAATCAGAATAATTCAAGAAGAACCGTTAACGAGTGCTCAGATCGTCTGATGATTTCGCCATGTAGAGCCGCCGGTCTGCCTGCTCCACCAGATCAATATGGTTCGAAGCATCATCGGGATAAGTGGCAACTCCTACAGAAACCGTAAGCCTGCCACCCGGCAAACAATGCCGGCCGGGAAACGGGTAGTTTTCAATGGCCTCTTTCAAATTTTTGGCAACCTGGGCCGCCTCCCGGGCACCGGTGCCGCTCAGAATTGCCACAAATTCATCCCCACCGTAACGGCACAAAATATCGTTGCTCCGCAGGCGCTGGCGCAAAATTTCTGCCACCTTTTTAAGCACCCTGTCGCCCGCAGGATGCCCAAAGGTATCGTTGTATGTTTTGAAAAAGTCGAGATCGAAAATCAGCAGAGAAAGGGGGATCTTGTAGCGTTCGGCCCGCTTTATCTCTTCCACAAGGCAGTATTGAAAATAGCGGTAGTTGTAAACCCCAGTCAAACCGTCGGTAAGGGCCAGCACCTCCAGTTCATTCCGCTCTCCGGCGAGCTTCATCTTGGCAAGACTGATTTCATCGTGATGCCTGATGAGGTAAATGATTACCAGGCCGGTTCCCAGGAGCAAAAGGAGGGTGATACAGAATTCAAGCTGAAAAAACACTGCAATTCCCCCTGAACTCACACAGGCCAAAAAGTATACAAAGAGGTGGAGAAAAAAAATGATGTAAAAAACGGGTAAATGAGGGTATGTAACGAGGACCCGGAGGAGGCTCCCGGCCAGGAGGGGGGCAAGGGGGCTGTTTGCGCCTCCAGTAAAATAAACAAGGTAACCGCCGTAAATCGTATCAACGCTGAAGCCGGCCAGCCACCAGATCGTTACGTTTCGCAGGGAAATCATGCGGGAGCGTGCTGCAATCCAGGCCGCGAGGGCAAAAAGCCCGTAAAGAACGGTGGCCCAGGCGAAAACCGCGTCTTCCAATTTTCCCTGTCTCAAAATCCATACGATCAGGAAACCGATTAAAAAAACTCCGAATCTTATGTAAGGAACATGGAAAACCTCTTTTTTCCAGAGAAGCCTGGCCTTCTGCCTTTCTATTTTTTTCAGCGCCTCAACCACACCATATCATTTCCCTTAGGGGTTGAAAGGATACCGGCAGACTCACAATAATACAATTCGTTTCTGATTCGGAAAATCCTGCTTCTGGCAAGACTTTCTTCCTAAATAAAAAACAAGGTCCCAAATGGGACCTTGTTCGCAAATTTTATTTAGAGGTCGTAATAGAGGAAGAACTCCTGGGGATGGGGGAACTGGTTGACGAGGGCAACATCTTTCATCTTGTTGTTGATCCACATTTCGATCAGCGACTTCGGGAAGACATCCCCTTTCAGGAGGAATTCGTGATCGGCTTCCAGGGCCTGCAGGGCCTCCTCGAGGCTGTAAGGCAAAGCCTTAATCTTCTTCTTTTCTTCATCGGAAAGGCTGTAAAGGTTGAGGTCATAGGGGCCAAACCCCTCTGCAACGGGATCGATCTTGTTTTCGATTCCGTCCAAAGCCGCCATCAAGAGCGCCGCGTATGCCAGGTAGGGGTTGCATGTGGCGTCCGGGCAGCGGAACTCAAATCTCTTTTCTTCCGGACGGGTTGCGTAGGCAGGAATCCTGATAACGGCGCTCCTGTTGGCCGTCGCAAAGCAGATGCTCACCGGGGCCTCATAGCCGGGGACAAGCCGCTTGTAGGAGTTCGTGCTGGGGTTGGTGAAAGCCGCCAGGGCGCGGGCATGCTTCAGCACTCCGCCGATGGCGTAGAGGGCGGTTTGACTGAGTCCGGAATAGCCGTTGGAATCGTAGAAGATGGGCTTGCCCTCCTTCAGCAAGAACATGTGGATGTGCATTCCCGAACCCGCCTCACCATAGATGGGCTTGGGCATGAATGTTACCGTCAGGCCCCGCCGGATGGCAAGGTTTTTGATAATGTACTTGGCAAGCATCGTTTTGTCGGCCCAAAGCCGCATGGGGCCGAATACAGGCTCAATCTCCACCTGGCCGGGTCCGCCCACTTCATGGTGGTGATACTTGACGGGAAATCCCCTTTCCTCCAGCATCATGCACATTTCGCTTCTCAAATCCTGGAGAATATCCCAGGGAGCAGGCATGTGGTACCCGCCCTTACGCGGGTTCTTGTAGCCCAAATTACGACCCGTATTATCCCCCATGTTCCATTCTCCCTGATCCGAGTCGATTTCGAAGAAGGCGCGGTGGGGGGAATTTTCGTAAGCAACATGGCTGAAAACGAAGAATTCAAACTCCGGGCCGATCATCATCTCATCGGCTATCCCCGTCTTCCTCATGTATTCCTCGGCGGCCCTGGCAATCCCCCGCGGGTCCTGCTCAAAGCGCCGGGGCGGGTCCCCGCAATAGTAAATATCCCCGATCATGCTGATGGTGGGAAGCTCCCAAAAGGGGTCCATGAAAGCGGTGCTCAAATCGGGAAGAAAGACCATGTCGCTTTTTTCGATCTTCACGTAGCCGTAGCTCGATCCGTCAAAAGCAAAACCCTCTTCAAGTGTCCGGGGCGTAAAACGTTCCACAGGAACGGTGAGGTGCCGCCATTTCCCGATCGGGTCGATCATCTTGAAATCAACCATTTTTACATTGTTGTCAACACAGTACCTTTTGAACTCATCGTAATTCTTAAACAATTACCTCATCCTCCAATTCCAGGTCGTTTCTTTTTTCTCTCTCTGCTTTTTATTTTTTACAGTCCGAAACTTGCCTTTATTTTCTTCAACTTTCACCTCCCTGATCAGGATGCTTTCCGCTAGCGGCCCGCCGGCTTGACGCCTAAAATTTCCAGTTCAACCTGGTTCAAGCCGATGCCCCGCAGGCGCTCCCGGCTTCCCCGCAGGCTTTCCACCGCGTTTACGCCCAGGGCTCCCAAGATTTCCTTGAGTTCCAGAGACCAGCCCCGAAGCAGGTTGACCAGCCGCTCCGTGGCCTCCTCCGGGTCAAGCCGCTGGACGAGTTCGGGCCGCTGGGTGGCAATCCCCCAGGAGCAGTTGCCCGTGTAGCACTTCTGGCAGACCCGGCAGCCCATTGCCACAAGTGCTGCCGTACCGATGGCCACGATATCCGCTCCGAGGGCAATTGCCTTGGCCACATCTCCGCTGTGGCGGAAGCCTCCCGCGGCAATCAGGGAGACCTGGTTGCGGATCCCCTCCTGGCGCAGCCGGTCGTCAACAGCGGCAATTGCCATTTCGATGGGGATTCCCACGTGGTCCCGGATGATGGTGGGGGCCGCCCCGGTGCCGCCCCGGAAGCCGTCGATGTAAATAAAGTCCGCTCCGGCGCGGGCAATGCCGCTTGCAATCGCGGCCGCGTTGTGGACCGCAGAAATTTTCACCCCAACGGGTTTCGTGTAGCGGGTTGCTTCTTTTAGAGCGTAGATCAGCTGGGAAAGGTCCTCAATCGAGTAAATATCGTGGTGAGGGGCCGGAGAAAGGGCATCTGTCCCCTCGGGGATCATCCGGGTCTGGGAAACCTCCTGGTTCACCTTCTCCCCGGGGAGGTGACCGCCAATCCCCGGTTTCGCGCCCTGCCCGATCTTGATTTCGATGGCAGCCGCCCGGTCCAGGTACTCCTGGTTGACCCCGAACCTTCCCGAGGCAACCTGAACGATAATGCTGCTGCTGTAAGGGTAAAGCTCCCGGTGGAGGCCGCCCTCCCCGGTGTTCATCAGGGTCCCGGAAAGGTGGGCGGCCCTGGCAAGGGCCTTGTGGGCCGGGAGGCTGATGGAGCCGAAAGACATGCCGGCAAAAATGATCGGCGTTTCCAGCGTAATCTGGGGGGAGAGCCTGGTCGCGAGCACATGCTCCCCATCCCTTGTTTCAACCTGGACAGAGTTCGGCTTGCTCCCCAGGTAAGTGCGCAGTTCCATCGGTTCCCGGAGCGGGTCGATGGAGGGATTTGTAACCTGGCAGGCATCCAGGAGGAGGTGGTCGAAGTAATTGATGTAGGGGCGGTCGTTTCCCATTCCGGTGAGCAGAACGCCTCCTGTTTCAGCCTGCTTGTAAATGGCCTTGATGACCTCCGGGGTCCAGTGTGCGTTGGGCTTGAAGCAAAGGGGATTCCGCTCAACGGAAATTGCTCCCTCCGGACAGAAGGTAACGCACCGGTGGCAGGCCACGCACCTGCTGGAGTCGGCAACTATCCGGTCCTGGAAACTCAGAGCACCGAAACCGCAGTTAAGGATGCACCGCTTGCACCGGCGGCACCGGACGTGATCGATCTTTACCAGGAATTCAGGTGGAATTAAGGTTCTGGTCATGGCTGAACCCCCTCCTCCAGTTTTCCTATTACCGGCTCCCCGGCTTTGATCGCCCAAACCCGGTCCGGGTTGGGACAGAGTTCCCGGATCGCGCATTCCTCGCTTGCCAGGTACAGAAACTCATCCTTTTCACCGCAGACCAGGGGGCGCAGCTTGATGCGGTCGGTTAAGCCGATCATTCCCCCTGTAAATCCAACCACGATGCTGAAGGGCCCGTTCAGAAGGGCGGAACCGTACACCTGGCGCAAAGCCCGGGCAAGCTCCTCCTTTGCCCCGGAGCCCCGGTCGAGATTCTTCCAGAAGGGAGGCGCCAGCGCCAGACAGGCAACTTCAAGGGGCAGCCCGTGCCTTCTGTGCAGCAGATCGAAAAGGTAAGCGATCACCTCAGTGTCCGTCTGCAGGGTGCAGTGGTAGCCGAACATTTCCAGATAACGCTTGTTGATTCCGTATGAGGAGATTTCCCCGTTGTGCACCACAGACCAGTCGAGAATGGTAAAGGGATGGGCGCCCCCCCACCAGCCGGGCGTATTTGTGGGAAAACGGCCGTGGCCCGTCCAGAGATACCCCTCGTACTCCTCAATCCTGTAGAACTCCCCGATGTCCTCGGGATAGCCGACGCCCTTGAAGACGCCCATATTTTTCCCGCTGGAGGCTACAAAGGCGCCGCCAATGCAGCGGTTAATCCACATCACCTGCTCTACCACAAAGTCCCTTTCGTCGCACCGCTCTCCGGTTTTCTCCAGAACCGCACAGAACTGCGGGGAAGATCTGGATTCGGCTCCTCTCCCTCCCCGGAAGGATTCCAGACGGTGGGGCTTAACCCGTAAAAAGTAGCGCCAGAGGATGGGGGGATCGCTGATTCTCGGGTGAGGCCGCGTCGGAATCGGTTCGCTCCGCTCGATGATGAAATGCTTTTCCAGAAAGTGTTCGGTTTCGTGCTGGCTTGCCTCTCCCTCATAGAGGAGGTGAAAGGCATAACAGTCTTTATACTCGGGATAAATCCCGTATCCGGCAAAACCTCCTCCGAGACCGTTGGAACGGTCGTGCATCACCCTGATCGCCCGCACAATATCCGCTCCACTGAAGCGCTTTGCCTTCCTGTTGAAGACGCCGATAATGGAACATCCCGAGGGAATACGTGGAAAAATTTCTTTCATTAACAGACTCCTCCCCCAATTGCTCACTCTTCTCTATTGATCCTGGAGCGGCAAGCCCAGTAACTTTTGGAGTTCCGCCTCTCCCCCGGGGGGAAGAAGGTCCAGGCCTAGTTTTCGCCGGGCCTTCTCATCAACCGCGCCAAGCTTCCCCGTTTTCAGAAAACTTTTTATCCCTCCGTCCAGGGAGGGCGGCGCGTAACCCCTTGCCAGGGCCAGGTGCTTCAAGCTCGCGAACACCTGCTCCATGCCGAACTTCTGGGGACACAGCTCGTAGCAGGTATGACACTCCAGACACTGCCAGATGGCCTTGTCTTTCAAAAGCTCCTCCAGGTTTCCCGCCAGCAAATTGCCGATTAAATCTCTGGGCCGGAAAACACTGCTTGCCTGGGCAGCAGGACAGTCGTCCACGCAGGCGCCGCAATCGTAGCAGCGCTTCGCCGCTGCCAGATCGAGAAAAGATCTAACTGCAGCAACTGCCTTGCTCCGGGTCTCCCAGGCCCGGAAAAAGGGTTCCAGGCTTACCCGGTGCCCCTCCAGGCCGAGTTCCTCCCCCGGGATTTCCAGGGCCAGGCCGAGCAGTTCAGGGTAGGTTAAAACGGGAATGTGGAACCCCTCTCCCTGGCGCTGCAAAATGAACTGGCGCTGGTCGTACTGAATAAAACAGGCGGGACAGACAACGGTGAGCGCGTCTGCTTTTCCCTGCAAATCCAAAAGTTTCTTCCGCAAAAGGCTCGTGGCTTCTTCCTGAGCCCCCACGAATCCCAGCCCGCTTCCGCAGCAGAGCATCTTCGTCTCGTACGAGACGGATTCCGCCCCCAGAGCGTGAACAAGAAGATCGTATTTTTCCGGGTGCAGGGGATCGTCAAACCGGAGCCTGGAACCGGGCCGGAGCATGTGGCACCCATAGTGCACCGCAATGCGCAGCCCTTCCAGCGGGCGTCGGACCATCATTTTGATCTTCGCGGGGCCCACGCCATCATGAAGGACCTCGAGCAGATGCCTGACAAGAACGGTTCCTTTAAATTCCAGGCCAACTCCCCTTAGCCTTTCTGTCACCTGTTCCCGCAAGGCCACAGAGTCCTTGATTTTGGCCAGAACTGTTTTCAAGGTACTGTAACAGCCGTTGCAGGGTGTCAACAGGGGCAGCCCCGCTTGCTCCGCAAGCGCCAGGTTGCGGGCTGCTGTCAAGACCCAGACCTCTTCCTGGTAGTTCTTGACCAGGGTCTTTTCTGGGCAGCAGGTAAAACCGGGCAGATCGACGATCTCGATTCCCAGGTGCTTCAACACCAGGCGGGTGGATTTTTCAAAAAATGGCAGCCGGGCGGGAATCTGGCATCCCCAGAAAACAGCGTAGCGGGAAATCATGGTTTCTCCTCTCTCTGTTGCGAAATTACTTCAATCTTCTTTCAGGGTGCAAAGGGTCTGGCCCACCTTAACCACTTCTCCCTCTCGCACCAAAATCTCCTCAACAACCCCGGCGGCAGGGGAGGGAACACTGAAAACCGCTTTACTGGTGAACATCTCTACCAGATCATCCCCCTCCTCCACCCGGTCTCCCTCATCCACCTTCCAGTAGGAGACTGTTGCCTCATCAACACCCTCGGCAAGAAACGGCAGAGTAACCTCCATGCAGAGCAAAACCTCCTCTATTGAATTGGCATTCTCGGGTCTCGTCAGCGCGCCCGGGCAAGGGAGGCGGCAAAAACTTCCCCGGCGCGGTAGGAACTGCGGATAAAGGGGCCCGCCAGCACCGCCCGAAAGCCCAGGGACGCCCCCCAGGCTTGATAAGCTGAAAAAACCTCAGGTGAAACATACTCCTTCACGGGAATCTGCTGGGGAGTGGGCTGCAGGTACTGGCCGATTGTTACAACATCACATCCGGCATCTCTTAAGTCGCAGAGCAACGCCCGGATCTCTTTCTCTGTTTCCCCCAACCCTAACATCAAGCCGGACTTCGTGACCAAATTTTTATTGAGCCTTTTAGCCTGCTCGAGAAGAGATAAGCTCCGGCTGTACGAAGCCTCCGGCCTGATCTCAGGGTAAAGGCGGGGGACCGTCTCAAGGTTGTGGTTAAAAACATCGGGGCCTGCAGCCAGAACTTTTTCTAAAGCCGCTTCCGACCCCTGAAAATCGGGAGTCAAAACCTCAACGGTAGCGCCCTCTATCCTTCCTTTAACCGCCCTGATGGTTGAGGCAAAATGTCCGGCGCCCCCGTCCGGCAGGTCGTCCCGGGTCACCGAGGTGATTACCACGTGGCGCAGGCCCAGCACTGCCGCCGCCCCGGCGATCCGCTCCGGCTCTCCCGCGTCCACAGGTTCCGGCCTCCCCCGGAGAACGGCACAGAACCTGCAGTTGCGGGTGCACCTCTCGCCCAGGATCATAAAGGTGGCGGTCCGCCGGCCGAAGCACTCGTTCAAATTTGGGCAGCGCGCCCCCTGGCAGACGGTATGAAGGTTTGCTTTTGCCAGAAGCATTCTCATTTCTTCAACATGGGGGCTGTTCTTGAGCTTTTTCTTGAGCCACTCCGGAAACTTCTGCGTCATTTTGGAAAGAGGCCACCTCAAGCTGAAAAACTTCTCCGGTATAAAAGGCAATTTTCTCAAGCAGCGCCCGGGAAATCTCTATCCCTTCACCCAAAATCTCGGCAAGAGAAGTAACGCCGCAGTCATGAATTCCGCACGGGTAAATAAACCGGAAATAGCTCAGATCGGGATTGACATTTAAGGCAAAACCATGATAGGTCACCCAGCGCCGGACCCCGATCCCGACCGCGGCAATCTTCTCCCTTCCCACCCAAACCCCCGGGTAGCTTTTTCTCCGTTCGCCGCGGATTCCGAAATCCTTCAAGAAGCGAATCAAAACCTCTTCCAGAGACCAGAGCATCCAGTGCAAATCCTGGCGGTGCCGGGCGAGATCAAAGATCGGGTAACCCACCAGCTGTCCCGGCCCGTGGTATGTAACCTGGCCCCCCCTGTCCACCGGAATCACTTTGACTTCCAGAGCCTCAACCTGGGACGCCGGGACCCGGAACTGTTCTCCCTGCACCCCTCTTCCCAGCGTAAAGACCGGGGGGTGCTCCACCAGCAAAAGAGTGTCGGGGATTGCCTGGCGAATCCTTGCCTCAACCAGTTCTTTCTGCAAAAGATATGCCTCCTCGTAATCCCGCAGGCCAAGGACGCGAACGGCAAGTTCCCTCTCCCTGCTAGACATGCAGACCCAGGCCCTCCGCAGCCTCGGCAGCCTCTTTCAACGCCTCCGCCAGCGTGGGATGAGCGTGAACAGTTTCCGCCAGCTGCCCCAGGGTCAGCCCCCAGCGCACCGCAAGCGCACCCTCGGCAACCAGTTCGGTGGCATGGGGGCCGATGATGTGGATGCCGAGGATTTCCCCCGTCCCCTCCCGTGCCAGGACCTTTACGAAACCGTCTGCCTCCCCTTCGCATAACGCCTTTCCGCTGGCGAGAAAGGGGAACTTTCCGGTTTTACAGGGGATCCCGCGCCCTTTCGCCTCCTGAGAGGTGAGCCCCACGGTTCCGATCTCCGGAAAGGTAAAAATGGCATTCGGGACTGCCTGGTAGTTCATTTTCCTGCCCTCCCCCAGGGCGTTGGCCGCCGCAACAAGCCCCTGGCATGTTGCCACATGGGCAAGGAGCGCCTTTCCGGTGACATCCCCGGCCGCGTAGATGCCCGGAGCGGATGTTTCCATCCTTTCGTTTACAACGATTTCACCTCTCGGGCCGAGTTCAACCCCGCACTCTTCCAGCCCCAGGCCCCGGGTATTCAGGGAGCGGCCTACCGCCACCAGCACCTTCTCGGCATCCAGTTCGGTGCCGTCCTCCAGGTAGACCTTTGCCCGGGACCCTTCCCTTTTGACCTCCCTGATCTTCGTTCTCGTCCGCAAAGTAATTCCGCTCTGCCGGAAAACCCCCTGAAGCTTCCGCGCCAGCTCTTCCTCCACAAAGGGGAGAATTGTACGCTCGGCCTCCACCAGGGTGACCCGGCTCCCGAGTTCTGCATAAATCCCCGCAAATTCGCAGCCGATCACCCCTGCCCCAACGATCACCAGGCTTTCCGGAACGGCGTCAAGCTGGAGCATCTCCGTACTCGAAACGACCACTTTTCCGTCGTAGCCCAGAGCTGGAGGGAGCAGCGGTTCCGAACCCGTAGCGACGATTATCTTCTCTCCGGTGACTGTTTCCGCCGGGCTGCCCTTCCTGCGCACCTCGACCCTGCCCGGCCCCAGCAGGCGGCCCTTGCCTTCAAGAAAATCTATTTTGTGTTTCTCCAGGAGAAAACGAATTCCCTGACGGAGACGGGAGACGATCCCCTCCTGACGCTCCCTCATTTTGCGAGGGTTGAGGGAAACCTCTCCGGTTTCGATTCCAAACTCCCTGGCACGCCGCACCTGCTTCAACAGGGAGGCACCCGCCACCAGAGCTTTGGTAGGAATGCAGCCCCGGTTCAGGCAGGTGCCTCCCGGCTGCCCGGTCTCAATAAGACAGACGCGCGCCCCCAGCTGGGCTGCCCTGATGGCCGCCGGATACCCCCCCGGCCCTGCGCCGATTACAATCACCTGGTAGTCCAACATCTGCTCCTCCCCTGAGAATTAATATGCATAAAGCCTGCCGTAGGGCCGGTGGGAAACAGGAAGCAGCTTGCAGAACTTCGCAGCGCAAACCTCGTTATAATCGTACCCAAAAGCAGTGCAGAAGTCCTGGAGGTGGGGACCTAACTCCTTCCAGTCGTTTTCATCCAGATCAAAAACCGCCACTTCTTTTCCCAGGGTTGCAGGATCGACTTCTCCTCGCAAATAAATGACTCCCCCGTGCATGCCTGTTCCCAGGTAATCCCCCGCCAGGGGAGCACCCGGTTTCCGGTCCAGCCCCAGGACGACCAGAATTCCGCCGGCCATATATTCCCCCAGAAAGTCCCCAGCAGTACCCCCGGCGATGAGAACCGGAATCTGCTTCCTGTATTCTTTCATGTGGATACCCACCCGGTATCCCACATTTCCCTTAATAAAGAGGCGCCCGCCCCGCATCCCGTAGCCCAGCACATCGCCGGCATGGCCGTGCACCGCAACCTGGCCCGCGTTCATGGTATTTCCGATGGCGTCCTGCCCGTTGTCATAAACAACGATTTCGGGGCCGTTAAGAAAGGAGGCGAGATCGTTTCCCGGCACCCCGTTGATGACGATCTTGACATCGGGGTAGGCAAGACCTGTTCCGATATAGCGCTGGCCGTTTACATGATCGAGCCAGAATTCCCTGGCTCCTTCCTCTGCCTTTCTTTTAATCAACTCATTCAATTCCCTGTAATGAATACCTCGAGCATCAATCCGGATCATTCCCATAAGCCTCCCGATCTTTCTCCTCCTGCCTCACATTCACATGGGATTATAACACCTGCCCCTTTGAAATTCAACAATTCCAGCCCATGAATACAATGTACTTTCCTGTGACTAAAAGCGCGCCAGGTACTGTTCGATTTCCCAGTTGTGAACTTCCCGCTGGTAGGCCTGCCATTCCCATTCCTTAAGCTCCAAAAACTTGCGATAAATATGGTTTCCCATCACCTCCTGGACTAAGGCGCTTTCCCTGAAAAGGGCCAGGGCCTCCCCCAAACTGGCGGGAAGATCCCGGATCCCCATCTGAGCCCGCCGTTCCGGCGTCAGAAGGTACAGGTTTTCTTCGACAGGAGGCGGAGGGAGAATTTCGCCGCGGACCCCTTTCAGGCCGGCTGCAATCACGCCCGCAAGCGCCAGGTAGGGGTTGCAGGTGGGATCGGGGCTGCGCAGCTCCACCCGCGTATCGATCCCTCTTGCAACAGGAACCCGCACCAGCGGGCTCCGGTTTCCTGCAGCCCAGGCAATATAAACAGGCGCCTCATGGCCCGGAACAAGGCGCTTGTAAGAATTAACCGTGGGGTTGGTAAGCGCCGTAAAATCCGGCGCGTATTTCAGAAGCCCGCCGATAAAGGAGAGGCACAACCGGCTTAACTCCCATTTTCCTGCAGGATCGTAAAAACGGTTCTTCCCTTCCTGAAAGAAAGAAAAATTCAAATGCATTCCAGAACCGTTCTGGTCGGAAAAGGGCTTGGGCATAAAGGTGGCATGGAGGCCGTGGCGGTGGGCTACAGTCCTTACCACAATGCGAAAGGTTGTAATCAGGTCCGCGGCAGCAAGGGCGGGAACATACTTGAGATCGACCTCATGCTGCCCCGGGGCAACTTCGTGGTGGGAGGCTTCGATGGCATAGCCCATCTCCTTTAAAGTCAAGACGATCTCCCGCCGGGCATCTTCGCCGAGGTCCACCGGGGCGAGATCGAAGTAGCCGGCCCGGTCGTGGGTGTTCAGGCTC
The DNA here is from genome assembly GCA_013177945.1 of Bacillota bacterium. Classification (NCBI taxonomy): domain Bacteria; kingdom Bacillati; phylum Bacillota; species Bacillota bacterium. Next base: position 81,788 of record JABLXW010000012.1, on the reverse strand, counting down.
GGCCGGCCGTCTTCTCGAAAGTGGAACAGGAAGAACTCGATCTCGGGGCCTACCTGAACCGTATAGCCAAGCGCCTCCGCCTCCGCCAGCACCCGCTTGAGAACCTGCCTGGGGCAGCCCGGGAACGGAGTCCCATCCGGAAGGTAGACATCGCAGATCAAACGGGCAACTCCCCCTGCCCGCGGGCGCCAGGGAAAGATGGTAAAGGTCTCGGGATCGGGGCGCAGGTACATGTCCGATTCCTCAATTCTCACAAACCCCTCAACCGAGGAACCGTCGAACATCACCTCCCCTGCCAGGGCGCGCTCCAGCTGATCCACGGTAATCGAAACATTTTTTAAAACTCCAAGCAGATCGACAAACTGGAGCCTGATGAATTGAATATCAAGTTCCCGAACAAGACGCAAGACATCTTCCTTCGTCAACCCCACAACATTACCCCCTTCTGCAGCCTTCTCTTCGTTGATGCCGCAAAAAAAGACGCCCCCCTTTCCTTTTTTCAAGGAAGACGCGGGACGCCGTTGCCCCTTTTAAAAATGCTGTTTTCAGCCGCCATTATACCACATGGTTTGGTGAAATACAATGAATCACCAGGAAAAACCCAGGAAAAGCTAACCCCTCGAATTGAAGTACCGCACCTGACTTGGCTCAAGAATAACCATGTCGTAGTCGTCGGGAAAGAGGACGTGACAAGCTATGGGTATCTCCTGTAACTAGGGTGCGGTCGAACAAACGTTTAACGGTAAACGATCTTAACAAACATTCTTAGAAAATATCCCAGCAACCCTCCGAAGATGGGCGCCAGTACCCAAGCTATAACATCCTGGAGATGACGGGGGAAAAGTGTAGCCACAATCCAGCCCCACGCGATTGGAGAAAGTAGTTCTACCAACCTTACTTTTGTTGAAAGTGAATACAACCATTCTCTAAGAGGTTCAATGAAAAAAACAACACTAATGCAAGTATAAAGGACTCCTCCCCACACCCACCAGATTGACTCTTGCAAGCTGGGAAAAACTCTCCGCACCAGGGATTCCCCCTCCCAAAAATAAAAATCTTTAAGGATGGCATTCCATCCTTAAAGAGTTCATCAGTTTAATAAACGTCAAGAAAGATGGGATTTGCCCAAACTTCTGAATTTATACCCTCAGGATCCTGGAAAACAAACCGCACGAAATAGAACCAATCCTGGGAGGGAGCGGTCCAGGAGATTCTCGTCTCTGGCCCAGGATTGTTAACCGTTTTTACCACATTTCCGTTTGCGTTTATGATTTCAAATTTGACGCAGGACCATAAACTCATGGGCTGCCGAACAACAGTAAAGGTGAAACTGCCTCCTGCCGGAACTCTAACCACGCTTCCCTGGGCGCAGCCGTTAATGGCAAATGCCCCGAAGTTGGGTGCTCCAGCTGCACTTACCCTTCCCATTTTAATAGCATCCCAGACAGCAGCGCGGTTTGTCGAAGAGTAGTTTGGTGCATAAATCCACGATGCACCATCACTTCCAGGAGTGTGAAAGTAATGAGCATCTGTATTTCCGACGCCTACAACAAAACCTTTTCCTGCTATGGTGTTGGATAACCCCGCCCTCAGGAGCGAAACCCACCTGGAAATAGTCGAGGAATTTGCATTCCACTGGCAGGATATAAGCTCAATAGCACGAAAACCCGTAACGCTCCAGTCCTGCCAGATTGTGCCGTGGTAAGGGTGGGCGATTACAGGGTAAGAGTATGGGTAATTATGGTTGTTAATGGCATTGATGAGGTTTTGAGGCGTATAATACTTGTTTTTCGGAATGGAGGTTGCGCTTTCTTTAAGCCGGTAGCCCAGAGCGTGGCCGAGTTCCGGAGAACTCTCGTCACCCTGTATTTGCACACAACCTATTTCGGCTCCAGGGGCAACGACAATTCCATTATTCGACTGGGCAGCATTAATTTCAGAGACGTAAGACGACCAGCCACCGTTGCGGCGGATCAGATCCTCGTGATCGGTAATGATGATCCATTTAAAACCGTCAGCTTTTGCGTCTGCTGCACGCCTGTTGGGGGTGTTCCAGGAACCACCATCGCTCCAGCTTGTATGAATGTGCCCATCTCCAGCATACCAGTTGGGGCGCGAGGGAAGAGAGGTAACCGCAACAAGTGTCTCCGCAGTGGTTTGCTGTTCCAAATTGGCATTTCCAAAGGTTGCGGTGATGAGGAGGGTTAAACTATCGCCTTCTTCAAGGCCAAGATCACCAACAGGAACCACGACAGGCTGTGCATAGCTTTTTTCGGTTAAAGTCGTAAAACCTGGTTTGCCTGACTGCTCAAAAAACGTCAGTAATTCTTCTTTGTTGAAGGCCAAATCTGCTACGCTTTCTAAGGTAGCATTGGGGGTCAATTTTAACCTTACTCTTCCGGATTTATCCGAGACAACCAGTTGGAGAAGCTTGAGTTCTCCACCAGATGCCAAGTTTACAGCTGTGACAGGAATGGTGATCTGCTTTGGCCGGGGCTGGTAAACGTTAATCCGCCTGCGCACAACTAGGAAACTCTGGCCGTCAGGGGTGGAAACCGCAACAAAACGCGGTTCTTGTGGAAGAAATACTATCGGCCTTTCTTCGCCTTCTTGGACGGCTTCATTTTTCCCGAGATCTGCGGCAAACCCTGCCATCGATAATGTAGCCCACGACGCAAGCAAAATTACCGTTACCAGGATCACCAACAGTTTTTTAAAATTTCTTTTCTGTGACACTTAAAATTCACCTGCCTTACTTTTCTTTTCCTCATACACTCTTCGCTCTCTGCTACCTAGCAACTGCCAGCACCACTACCAAGACTGCCCGCCACCGGGTACCAAGCTTTCCTACTACGCACTTACCTCTTTATCCTTGGATTTTTGCTCTCCCGGACCCTTTTCTATCTCAACCTCAACTTGACCAGTCCGCCAAAAACCCGCAAAACATATCGCCTTGCCTTAAACTTACACCACCACCTGTCTTCTTTTCCTTCCATACCTGCCCTACTTGCCAATGCTTCCTGCAAGTAACATATCATCAAGCAAAAAGGGACGCAACGGGTATTTTTTGTGGCTTTTTGTCGAATTACCAGACGAACAAGGCAAAGAAAGAAATTGCCCGGCCTCTTCATCTTGACTTCTTACAGCGCAAATAACTCAGTAATAAAAAGAGCCGTCTCTGAAAACAAACTGAGACGGCCTGAAATTGGAGGATGAGATTGAACATCCCCAATTGGGGATAGGGTGAACCTAATATCTGGTGAGATACTGCTCCCTTTCCCAGGGGTGCACCTGGGCCCGGTATTCGTTCCACTCAAGGGTCTTGGCGGCCATGAACTTCTCGTAAATGTGGGGCCCCAGCGCCTCCTGGATGACTTCGTCATTGCGGAGTTCTTCCAGAGCCTCCCCTAAACTGCCGGGTAGAGAGCCGATTCCCAGCTTCTTTCGTTCCGCTTCTGACATTTCGTAAATGTTTTGGTAAACCGGTGGGGGAGGCGCAATCCTCTTTTTGAGGCCGTCAAGTCCTGCCTTGAGGATCACGGCAAAAGCCAAATAAGGGTTGCACGAGGGATCGGGGCTGCGCAGCTCCATGCTCGTTCCGTTCCCGCGCCGGGGCGGAATCCGCACGAGGGGGCTGCGGTTGCGGGGAGACCAGGCAATATAAACGGGAGCTTCATATCCCGGCACAAGCCTTTTATACGAGTTTACGGTGGGGTTTGTAATCGCGGTGATCGCCCGTACATGGCACAACAGGCCCCCCAGGTAATGCATCGCAGTTTCGCTCAACTGCAGGGGCTGCTCCGGATCGAAAAAGGCATTCGTCCCGTTTGCAAAAAGGGACTGGTGAACATGCATCCCGGAGCCGTTAATCCCGAAAACCGGTTTCGGCATAAAGGTGGCGTGCAAGCCGTGCCGCTGTGCGATGGCCCGAACAACGTACCTGAAGGTGACAACCTTGTCTGCGGTTGCCAGGGCGTCGTCATACTTGAAGTCGATTTCGTGCTGCCCGGGCGCAACCTCGTGGTGAGAGGCCTCCACTTCAAAACCCATCTCCTTCAGGGCCATTACGATATCCCGCCGTGTATCTTCACCCCGGTCAACGGGGCTCAGATCGAAATACCCCCCCTCGTCGTGGGTGGAAACGGTCGGAAAACCTGTCTGATCCGTATGAAAGAGGAAAAACTCGGCCTCGGGGCCAACGTTCATGGTGTAGCCTAAATCTCTGGCTTCTGCCAGAACCCGCTTTAAGGCGTAACGCGGGCAGCCGGCAAAAGGGGTCCCGTCAGGATTGTAAACATCGCAGATCAGCCGCCCGACGGCGCTCTCCCGCCCCCGCCAGGGAAAGATGGTAAAGGTGGTCGGATCTGGAACCAGGTACATGTCCGACTCTTCAATCCGAACAAAGCCTTCGATGGAAGAACCGTCAAACATGATCCCGTCATAAAGAGCCTTTCTCAACTGCTCCACCGTAATCGCGACGTTTTTCAGGACCCCCAGAATATCGGTGAACTGGAGTCTGATAAACTTTACCCCGTGTTCTTCGACCAGACTGAGCACATCCTCCTTTGTTTGAGTAAGCATATGATCCCTCCTGTTATTGGGAAATATCCACGCAACTTCGGGAAAAAGAAAAGGGTGCCCTGAAACCGAACCGGTTTCTCCTGGAGCACCGTTGCTCCTTCTTCGATGCGCCTTTGCATATCTTTTACTGTTTTAACTCGTGGGCCAAAATGATTGCTTCCGCCACCTTTCGCATGGGAATACACCTGTCCATGCTCTGCTTCTGCAGCCTCCTGTACGCTTCGGCTTCGGAAATCCCCAACTGCTCCATTAAAATACCTTTCGCCCGCTCCACAACCTTCCGGGTTTCGATCTTTTCCCGCAAATTCTTTATTTCAGATTCAAGATCCTGAATATGTCTGTAGAAGCTGAGCATACTTTCAATGGCCGGAAAGAGGTTATACTCGGTCAGGGGTTTTGTAACATAGCCTACCGGGAACTGGATGGGCCTTCCCTTTTCCCGTTCGAACTGCGCAAGAAGAAACGTCTCCCTGGCAATCAGAAGTACAGGGGCGATCCTGTCCTCGGAGAGAACCCTTCCAATTTCGAATCCGTTAATACCCGGCAAGTCGGTATCAATGAGGACGAGATCCGGGTCAAGACTTCGCGCCTGCCGCAGTGCTTGAAAACCGTCTTCCGCCTCTCCAAGAACGTGGTAACCACCTCTGATTAACAACTGTTTCAGGCTCTTTCTTAAATCCGCATTGGCTGCTGCAACCAAAACCCGTGGTTGTTCCATTCACCGCACCTCTTGACCCCCGCCCTGAGTAACAAAAAATGTCCTCCTTGGGTTAGTTACCCTTTGAGGACATCTTCGCCCCTCTAAATCAACCCCGCCCTTGGGTTCTCAATCGCCAGCTCGCTCTTTTATTATGAATTAAGGAACGAAAAATGTCAACCGTTTTGAACAAATGTATTCTGCATTCAGCCCCGGAGAAAACCTCACAACTGCGGAAAGGCTACCTCCGCCGGGAAGGGCCTCACCGGGCGAGAAGTGCGGCCCCCAGCGCTCCCACTATCTGCGGCTCAGGCGGGACGAAAATCTCAACACCCAGCTTTTCAGACAGAGCAGAAACAACACCGGGGTTTTTCGCAACCCCGCCGGTCATCATCACCTCGGGGACGAGGCCCAGCCGGGAGACCAGGGCGGTTGTCCGGGCGGCCACAGCCCGGTGCAGGCCCCGGATAATCTCCGCCCGGGGGACACCCTGCGCAATTAAAGAAACCACTTCTGATTCTGCAAAAACGGTACACATGCTGCTGATTTCTGCGGCCCGCCGCGCCTCCCTTTCCGCCTCTCCAAGGGCGGTGACGGGAAGCTCCAGAGCCTGGGCCATTACTTCCAGGAAGCGTCCGGTGCCTGCCGCACATTTATCATTCATGAGAAAATCAACGACGTTTCCCTGCTCATCAAGCCTGATAACCTTGCTGTCCTGGCCCCCGATATCAATCACCGTCCGGACTCGGGGGGAAAGAAAAGCGGCTCCACGCCCGTGGCAGGTAATTTCCGTCACCTGCCTGGAGGCGAAAGGCACACCCATCCTCCCGTACCCCGTTGCAACCACAAAAGAAACATCTGAAAATTTTATCTTCGCCTTTTCCAGAACCTCTTCAAAAGCCTGCTCCGCGGCAAGGCGCGCCCGGGAACCGGTTTTGACAATACTGTAGGCCAAAATCTCCCGGTCCTGGAGAAGTACGGCCTCCGTTGTTAAAGAGCCCACGTCAATTCCTGCAGTGATCATGCCTCTCTCCCACCCTGAAATTTTTTCTCTCCGCGAGAATTTCCAGAAAAGCCTGGACCCGGGTAAGTATTCCCCCTGTTGCCTCGTTCCGGGCATCGAGACAGTCCCCATCCAGCAGGAGGACCGGCCAGCCCGCCCTCTGCAAAGCATCTTTAAGCATCAAGGAGCCCCCGACGCTCTGGCGGCAGCCCCAGTGGGAAAAATGCACGATCCCGTCCACCCGGTATTTTTCTGCCAGCATCTTGACCGTGGCAGTCCGCGCCTCCAGCGGCTTGTAACAGAAGTGGGACAAAACCTTCCGGGCCAGGCTGGGAAAGGGGTCCCCGGGACTCAAGGGGGGCCAGTAAACGTGGCTCATCTCCTCAAAGGCAAGAACGGCCCCAGATTTATTTTCAATGAAATCCATCAGTTCCCCTTTATAAAATGGCTTCAGGTGGAGCCAGAGAATCCGGAACCTCTCTTCCTTCTTCCCCTCGCGCTCTCCCCGGCCAATCTCACGCGCAAGGCAGGCGAAAACCTCTGCCGCCTCCCGGCTTCCCTGGCCGGCAAAAAACAAATAGAGGTAGTTCAGCATCTCGCTCCCCCGTACAGGCGCCGGAACGCGGCAGCGCAGTTCGTTCACTTCAAGCAAATTGGCCCGGAACCTGTTGCTGTTCTGGATCGCTTCCGCAAGACCCGCAGGTTCCGGTTTTCGTTCTGCAAGATCTGCCAGGGCCCTCCACAATTCTGCCAGCTGCTCTGCCACATAGGCCTCCGCGTCACGGTCGGCTCGATAAGGCACGTCCAGCACATGGAAGGGAACCCTGAAAAAAGCAGCCAGATTCTGAAAAAGCAGGGGTGCTCCGTCGCACAAATGGGTGCTCGCAACGAGCGCGGCGGGAGGCGGAAGATAGCCGAGCAGGGCGGCCCCTGCAATCAGGCGGTGAAAGGAGCAGAGATCCCTGCTGTAGCCTGCCTGCTCCGCCCGGTCAAGAGCTTCTTCAGCAAACCCCAGGGATGCCAGAAAAGCAGCGGCCACCTCCGGTGAAAAGGGGCACAGGTTCAAGCCCCAAACAATTTCCACCGGGAAAAAGGCGCTTGTCCAAACGACAGGAACCCTGCGGGAAAAAGCGCGTCCGGTCTGGGCAAGGGCAAACCTGGCCATCATGTAAGAGGCCTGTGACGGAAAGCTGCCGCGGGCCAGCTTGAGGGCTCTTTCCACAAGCTGGTATGTGAGAGGAGATGAAAGGATCCGTTTCCGGTGCTCCCCTTCGAAAAGATCACGGAGAAACTTGCGAAACTCCATCACCGCCACCTGTTAGCCGGTTACTTCCAGGAAAGCCTGGAGGCGGGTGCGCGCCTGCTCCAGCCCTCCCGACCTGTAATCGGTCTCTAAATAAAGGACCGGGATTCCTTCTCTTGAAAAGAAATCGCGGAGCAGGGTATATTCGTAGAGAGAAGAGTCACAAAACTTCAAAGCATGATAAATTATCCCCTGCACCTGCCACTCTTTTACTAACCTTGATAAATAAACAAAACGCTCCTGACCGGCAAGCATTCTGGGGCAGGGCACCCGTTCCAGGTAGCCCCGCGCCAGGGAAAGAAAGGCATCCGGCCCCTCCTCGATCTCGGGCAAACAGTACCGGTACCCCTGGCAGAAATCATCCCCCACTACTGCCCCTCCCAGTTCTTCCAGAAGATCCACATAGCTCAGGGGAGGAGGACTGCCAACAAGAAGAAGACGCGGCCCCGCGCAGGGCTTCCGGGGGCGCAGCTTTTCGAGCAAGCCGGCAGCCCTGGAGCCGGAGGGAACCGGAATTTCTCCCTCGAGGCACCTTACAGCACTTAACAAGAGCGGAATCAACTCCTCTTTGGGCAACCGGCCCGCGGCACGGACGAGCTCTAAAACCCCGGCGGCTCTCACCCGGCCCGGGTGCTCCCGCAAGAAACGGTACAACTCCCGCAGCAAAAAGCGGACCTGCCGCAGCCGGGCCAGGTTTTCCAAATAGAGAGCATTGCTCCATTCGGTACCGAAATACCGGCGCAATTCCTCCGTAAAGAGGCGCAGGGAGGAGGCGAATTCCTGAAGAGCGGCTGCTCTTTTGACGCTCCCCCACCTCGGCAAATCGAGAAGGTAAACGAAAAAGCGTTCCTCCCGTTTCCGGGAGAAATACCCTAAAGCGTTGTAAAGGTGAAGCAGCCCCTGGCAGGAAGTTGTCAGCACCACTCCTGCCAGGGAAATCCCTGACATGCCGAGCACCTCGTTCAGGCAGGCGCGGGCGAAAGGACAGAAATTAGCGGGGAGGTAGTCATCTGCCGCCTGGTTCTCATCTGTGCCGGAGAGCCGGCACGGAGTCAGCCCCAGAGTGAGGATAATTTCTTCCGGGGTATATGAGCAAACCCACCCCAGCAGCCTTTTTTCTTCAAAACCTTGTATAAGCCCCCACTCCTTAACCCAAAATAAGAGTAAACCCTGCTTTAAGGAGGTTGGAACCGTTGGAATCGGGATGCCCTGTCTGCAACGGATTAACGCAACTGGCGGAGGATTGCCCTGCCTGCGGTGCCCCAATGGAGGACTGCGGCAGTGTGGAAAGCTACTGCGATCCCTACGGCCCCTACGAAGAACAGGAAAACGGCAAAACCGCCGAGGGAAGCGCCTACACCGGAGACGACCAGTGCATCCACTTTCTCCAGTGCCCCAACTGCGATGAAAGCATTACCCTTGCTGTGGGGCGGGATGCCGTTTAACAAAAACCGGAAAAGGGCTGCCGCAGGCTACTTAACCGCACCCCGCGGCAGTTTTTTCTCCATTTTCCACCCGGCGCTCCCTCCAGATCTGATCGGAGACGGCCTTCCAATCGGCGGCCCGCCGGTCCAGGAAGTCCCCAATCGGGCCTCCCAAAACGGTGTCCGCCCCGGGGTGGGTCGGATAGGCGCCGCTCTCTGCGACAATCTCCCTCAGCGCCTCGGGAACATCGATGACCGGGCAGGGCCTGAGGAAATTCTCGGCAAAAGGCTGCCGCTTCTGGTATGCGGCGAAGAGGGAAGAACGCAGGACCTCTTTCAGGCTCTTTGTGCGGATGTTGTCCACGGCAAAATGCACAAAGGCGCACGGCTCCACATCACCCCTTGCCGTAATGTGGAAGTACTGCCTTCCGCCTGCAATGCAGCCCCGCGTCAGTTCCCCATCGTTCCAGAAATCTATAATCTGGATGGGCTTGTGGGTTCGCAGGTGTACAATGCGGTCTACCAGGTAACTCCGCTGCTCCGGCAAAATCATGAGATCCAGGTCTGGCTCCCGCCCGATGGGGATGTAGTGGAAGGTCCAGATGTACTTAACGCCCTTATCAATCAGGAAATCAACGAAGTCATCACTGGTGATCTCGTCTACGTTATGACGGGTAACTGTAATGGAGGCACCGAATAAAATCCCCCGCTCACGCAGGCGGTCCATTCCTGCCATGATCCGGCGAAAAACCCCCTTCCCGCGGCGGGCATCGGTTTTCTCCTCCCATCCTTCGAGGCTGATGGCAGGCGAAATGTTCCCCAGGGCCTGCAGCCGGTCTGCCGTCTCATCGTCGATCCTGGTGCCGTTCGTGTAGGCCATAAAAGCCATGTCGCTGTGTTTTTCGGCAATCTCAAAAAGATGAGGATAAATAAATGGCTCGCCTCCGGACAGCACAATGGAATAAATGCCCAGTTCTTTGGCTTCCTGCAGGATCCGGTCGAACAATTCGGGTTCGAGCTGGTCATGCTTTGCGTACTCGCCAGCCCAGCATCCGGTGCACTTCAGGTTACAGGCACTGGTGGGGTCGATCAGAATCGTAAAAGGAACGTGGATGCCCTCTTCTTCCTCAACCTGCCGGCGCCGCGCCGGGGACAGCAGCAGGCTGTTAACCACCACGTTACACGCCAGCCTGTTCCTCACCCCGGGATCGATTTCGGTAAACAGTTTATTCAAGTAGGTTCTGACAACTGGATCATGCTCGTAGGTATCCCTAACCTTGCGAATCTGCTCGCGGTGGTTGGGATCACGGGTTAACAGTTCCAGTACCTGGAGAAAGCGGGGAATGTTCGTGGAAGGATCCCCTCCCAGGTAGTTTAAAATCTGCTGAAGAACCTTTTCACCTACGTAGCGCTTCGCAAAATCTAAATTCAACCGCAGCGCTCCCCTTCCTTCGCCTTTCATAACTTTTCACCCCCCAAAAAATTCAGTTAACCTTAACATACCCACACTAAAGCCAGATAATACCTGATAAACCCAAAAAACCAAAAAAATTCACCAAAAAAGCTTCAGCATACCACCTGCAGCAAATCGTCAAGAAAGGTGGCAAGCAACCGGTGCTGTTTTAAATCGATGCGGGCGAGATACTGGTGAAACTTATCAATCAGGCCGGCCATGCCCCCTTCTCTTGACTGGGAATCATTAGAAACAACTCCCACGATCGTTCCTGATAACAGGGAAAGGCGCTGGTCCGGTTTCGCAATCAGGTTTATCACCCGCCGCACCAGTTTCATTCCCTGCTCATTAACCGTCTTTAAATAGGCAACAAAAACGGCCAGCAAACAGGCGCAGTACATGGTGGGACCCTCGGCCTCGGGAAGCAAAGCAGCCAGTTCTTCCACGAGGGCGCTTCCTTTCTGGCTACCGGCCTCTTTCAACTGCTCAAGGGAATCAAGGAGTCTCTTTTTCCAGGCAAGCCAGTTCTCCTGCTGGTGCTCCTCCTCCCTTCCTAAAAGACGTGCAAGCTTAGGAGTTGGAATATAGAACAAAAGGGAACGGCCCGGGATCCCCTTTTCGTTCACGGCATAATGGGGAGACAGGTAGCCGCCCTGCCCCAGGCGTTTCAGCATATCATAGGCGGTCCATTTACTCACCCCCAGCCACTGCGCCACAGTTGTGTAATGAATGGGGCTGTTGTGTTTTAAATAATGTTCGAAGATATGTGACAGGAACTCTTTCTGGCGATCTGTAAGAAACAATTAGCTGTCCCTCCCTGCACCCAAAAAACCAAAATACTTCCCTTTTAAAAATATTCTCCTGTTAAAAATATTCTCCTGCCAGAAAATTTTTTACTGAAATCTTCTGGTAATCTTATTGCCTTCATTATATTCCCTTGCCATCCATGTGTCAAGCAATAAATATCACCCGGTTACTGTCAACTCCAAGTGGGCAATTTTTTAAACCGTTCCGTTCCGAGGTCCACGGACATCGTTTAGAAAGAGCGCCCCGGGCACGGTTTGTGCCTGGGGCTTTGTTCTTTCAACCGTTGAGAAAGCTCACGGTCACCAGCCCAGGAACCTTTTCTGCGACCAGGACGAAGTGCCGATCGCGGTGGGCGAGAACGCAGGCATAATTGAGCGCCCAGGAGGCGATCAGGAGGTCGGCTACGGGAACGACCAGGCCCTGCCGCCGCAGGCGAAAGCCGAGGGAAGCGACCTGATCCCAGATTTCATGTCTTTCTTCCAGTAAAGGCAAGGCGCCCAGCATCTCGGCAAGTTCGGCGAACTGTTTTTCGTCCCGGGCGCCTATGAGAATCTCGGCTTTCACGGGCGGCGCGAGCACCACGACCTCCCGGAGCAGTGCTTCCCGCAGCCAGGCGGCGATTTCCGGCTGTCCGCCGGGGCGCAGGGCCTCGATCCAGACCGATGTGTCCACCAGAAAACGCTCAGTCATCCCGCCGGATCTCCTCAAGGGCAACGTCGTCCAGCGCCAGGTCGACCTTACCCAGACTTGCGGCGAGCTTTTCCAGGCGCTTGCGGCGGACGAAATCCTTTAAGGCCGCCTCGATGGTCTCCGTTATTCCCTTCAGTCCCGCCAGCTCCATGGCTTCGCGCAGGAGCTTGCGGTCAACGTAAAGAGTTGTTTTCATAATCAATCACCTTATGCTTGATTATAACAGATAGAAGTATTATGTCAAGACAGATTTGCAAGGATGGTGATGGATTTGCTTGACGAGCGCGGAAACGTGATGATCGAATTCGCCATCTGCTTTTTAATTTTCATGCTCTTCGTTTCCGGAATCACCATGACCTCTTTCTGGGGAATCGGAAACGCCTACATCCGGGAAGCGGCTTTCGAAGCGGCGCGCTCCTATGCCGTCTATGAGGACGCCGAAAGAGCAAAAGAAAAGCGTACATATAAGGAGATTGTCCAGGCAGTCCGGCCGACCCCTGCCAGTAAGCAGACCAAGATCTTAGTTGGCGGCCTTGCTGTTACCCCTCGCTTTTCTAAGTCCGCAGGAGCTGACGCTTATGGTGCAGATGCTGATATGGCGGTAACAAAAGCACTTTCTCTGGTACATTCATGAGAACCCCAAAACCTCTCCGCCCCTGAAACAGGACGATATCAGTCCGGCGAAAAATTCCGGCTTAGTGCTTTGAGAGCAAGTTTTGGGCATGCCCCGGCGTGGTGCGGATATCACAGTCACTTGATGAAGAACTCGGCGTTGACGACGGCGGTAATCTTCTTCTCCAGAGAGCTTGTGTCGTTGATGCCGTAGTCAGACACCTCGTTCGAGTTTACAGGGGTGATCTGAAAAACGCCCATTCTGGCCGACCGCAGGGGGCCGATGCTTCCTCCTCCATCCTCCGCGATCCTTTTTGCGCGCTCCCTGGCGTTCTTCGTTGCTTCGGCCAGCATCTCCACCTTTAGTTCATCCAGTTTGGTGTAGAAGTACTGGGGAGGAGCGACCTGGAGGTCGACACCCCTGTCAAGCAGCTCCCCTATGCTCCTGAAGGCTGCAGTAACTTTATCCACATCCCGCGCCTTCACCTCGAACGACTGATACGCGGTATAGCCCAGCACCTCGTTTGTTTCTCTCCCGTGCTGGTCGACTTTGTACATCGTGCTGATGTTCGCCGGCTGCACGGTGATTTCGCTCTCAGAGATTCCTTTTGCGCGCAGGAAGCTTACAACCTCCTGCAGGTCTTTTTTCAGTGCTGCCAGGACCTCCGCCCTGTCGTTGGAGCGCCGCGCGAAGCCGCAGCTCCAAACAGCGTAATCTGAACGAAGCTGCTTCGTTGCCGCACCGGTAACAGAGATCGTCGACCGCTGTTTCGTCCAGGCGCCTGCCGCGAGGGCAACGCAGATAATGAGGCTCAGACCAAGAATTGCGGCTGAGATGATGAGCTGCGGGTACTTGTTTTCAAACTTCTGATCCATTCTAAAATACTCCTCCTCTCCCCCTGATATTGCAGGCATGTAAAAACCGGCAGTCCCGGTCTTTTCTCTCTTGAATCCCTCCCTTACGTTGGCCTGAAGTGGTTCCCAACTTAAGCTACGCCGATTTTTCAAGAAATCTTACAGTGCTGGACTGCAACAGCGCCGTGTCTGGAGTCGCATGCCTCAATCCTGCCCAGGTCAATTCTGCTCGATCTCTGGACCCCCATTTACCTGAAGAGCCGGAGCGCTTTGAACTCCCGGAGAAAGGGGAGGGCTAGCTGGCGGACCGGTTACGGGCAAGGGGGCACCGGAGGACCCCGAAGAGGGTTCGGGCTGCTCTTTTGGAGGGGGAGCCGCATGCTCCGCCCGGAGTTCTGAAAGGGTTGCCAGCTGCCAGCCGCGCTGCTTCAACTCTTTAATCAGAAGCGGCAGGGCCGCCAGGGTTTGAGGTCTTCCTTCGTGGAGAAGCACGATGGAGCCGGGCTGAAGGCGGGTCAGAATGTGGTTTACGATTTGGGTTGGGGTCGCCTGGCGCGACCAGTCCTTGGGATCGATATTCCAGAGGGCAATTTCCATCCCCATCTCCCTGATCATTTTAACCAGTGCAGGATTCAGGTTTCCGCCCGGCGGCCGGAAAAATTTGACCCGAGGCCCCCCCTCCTGCTCAATCAGCTTCGCGGTCATCAAAAGATCTTGCCTGGCGCTCTCGAGGGGAACCTGGCTCAAATTGCGGTGGCTGAAGGTGTGGTTGCCGATTTCGTGCCCCTGTTGCGCAATGAGCCCAACCAGACCTGGAGCGCGCTGAATATGCCGCCCAACCAAAAAAAAGGTGGCATGAACCTCCTGTTCCTGGAGCACTTTGAGATATGCAGGGGTGAAATTTAAAAAGGGGCCGTCATCAAAGGTAAGTGCGACTTTTTTGGCGGCATAAGGAACGCTCCGCAGGACACCGGGGATTTCGCTCCCAGCAGCAGGTGCCTGCCGGGGAAGAGAACCTGCAAGCGGCGGGGGTTCCTGAAGGAGAGCGGCTCCGGGCAGGGGAAAGGCCGGAGCCGGCTCCGTCGCCCGGGGACCCGGGTTCTGCTCTTTTTTCCCTGGAGCTTTTTCGGGGGCGGGAGAATTTGCTTCAGGAAAGGCACCCGCACCTGAAACCACCTCTTTCACAGGGGTCAAACCGAAGCACGCAACTACCTGGAGCAAGAAGAAGGCCGCCGCAAGCAAAAATAAAAAGGCAAGCAGCAGGAGGCGCTTTCCGGTGGAGAAAGGGGTTTCGGGCAATGCCTTCACTCCTAATTTGACGTAATTCGATAAACCTCACTATTATTCTACCATATCCGGAGCAGGCAAGGTGAAGCAATTAATTATCCAGAGAAGCTACTGGAGAAGATCGGGTAAGGAAAGGGTCATCCCATCCCGGGCCGCGATCACCTTCACTCCCGCTTCGTCAGCAAGCTTCTCGGCCAGGAGCCAGGGTTTGGCGCGCAGCATGGTCATTCCGAAATGGGTCAGCACAGCAGCCCTGGGCTTAATTTCCCGGATCAAGAGACTGGCGTCGGCAAGGGAGAGGTGCTGGATTTCATCGGGAGTGCGGGGCTCCAGGCGGGGTACGTTGAGGATCAGGAGGTCGCTCTGGTAATAATCGGAGAGTTCGGGGAAAAACAGGGTATCGGAAATCCAGGCGATCTTCCCCCAGGAGAGGGAAAAAACCAGACCGTAGGTCTCAACAGGATGAATGTGCCGTACTGGAGTCGCGAAGCTCAAGTTTTTGACCTGGTAGCTCTTCCCTGCTTCCAATAGTTCCAGGCGAGCGACCACCGGCCAGAGATACCGGAAAAGAACGGATTCTTCGCGAAGGGCGTCCCCGGGCAGGAAAACGCTTCCCCGCTTTTTCAACCCGGCTTCGGTCATGGCCTCGGTGAGGGCGTTCAAATCGCCGGAGTGGTCGAGGTGCCGGTGGGTCAAAATAATCCCGTCAAGGAGGGCAGGATCCAACGGCGGCCTGCTCGCCCAGCACCTGACTAAAGCCCCCGGCCCCGGATCCAAATATAAATTGACTCCAGACAGCGCAAGCCAGGCTCCGGCAGAGGCCCGCACCTGTTTTGCCACCACAACACGGGCGCCCCCCGTTCCGAGAAACTTGATAAAATCCCTGTTCCGCTCTTCCCCCATTCCGCCTCGAAGCTCCCCAAATTACAAAAAGGCTAAAAGCTCTAAACCAAGCTTAGTATAACTCATCTGCACGCCTTTTCCAATAAAACCCCATCAATTTTTTAGTGAGGGATTAATGAAGCCGGAGGCCGGCCCTGCGGAGCTTTTCCTGGACGGCGGCAACCTGCTCCCGGGTGGCGGGAGGAATGCGGGCAAGAGGATCGTCCAATCCGAGCTGTTCCCACTTGGCAGCACCCATTTTATGGTAAGGAAGAACCTCTACGGGAGGGGTCCGGTCAAGGGACTTGACAAGGTTGATCAGGTCTGAAATATCCTCCTGGGTGTCGTTGAGGGTGGGAATGAGAACGTAGCGGAGCACCAGAGCAACAGGAGACCTGACCGCCAGGGCCAGGTTTTCTAAAATTTCTTTATTTCCTGCCCCGGTCAGCTGGCGGTGCTTTTCCGGATTCACAACCTTGATCGAAAACAGAACCAGGTCTGTATGGGGAAGGACCTCCAAAAGGTTTCCGTGCCTGCAGAACCCGGCGGTATCCAGGGCGCGGTGGATTTCCATTTTGCCCGCTTCAACAAAGAGCTCTTCCACAAAACGGTGCTGGAGCAGGGGCTCGCCACCGGAAACGGTCAGCCCCCCTCCTGACAGGTCAAAGAAGATTTTATATTCCTGCAGCTGATCGACAATTTCGGCTACGGTTACGGGCTTTCCCCGGGTGAGCCAGGTATCGGGGTTGTGGCAGAAACGGCAGCGCAGAGCACAGCCCTGCAGGAAGAGGACAAAGCGGATGCCGCCGTTATCAACAGTTCCGAAGGTTTCGATGGAATGGATGTATCCGATCATTTCAGGCCTTCCCGTTTTCGAAAATTAAAAAATCGTCCTCCTGATCACCTCTTCCTGCTGCTCCCTGGTGAGCTTGATGAAGTTTACGGCATAACCGGAGACCCGAATCGTCAGCTGGGGGTACTTTTCCGGGTGATTCATGGCATCGATCAGAAGTTCGCGGTCGAAGACATTGACATTCAAGTGGTGGCCCCCCTTTGCAAAATAACCGTCCAGAAGGGCAACTAAATTCTGAACCCGGGCCTCGCCGTTGCGCCCCAGCGCCCCGGGCGAGATGGAAAAGGTATAAGAAATTCCATCCAGAGCGTGTTCGTACGGAATCTTTGCCACCGAACTCAGAGCAGCAAGGGCCCCCTTTGTATCCCGCCCGTGCATGGGGTTGGCTCCAGGCGCAAAGGGTTCTCCCGCCCTTCTGCCGTCCGGCGTGCTCCCCGTTTTTTTCCCGTAAACCACGTTGCTGGTAATGGTGAGCAGCGAAAGGGTGTGTCTGGCGCCCCGGTAAGCAGGGTGTTTTTTCAATTCCTGATCAAACAGCTTCACCACAGCTACGGCCAGCTCGTCGACCCGGTCGTCGTTGTTCCCGTACTTGGGAAAATCCCCTTCAATTTTGAAATCGGCAACCAGACCCCTTTCGTCAAAGACAGGTTCCACCCTGGCGTACCTGATGGCGCTTAAGGAGTCAGCTACAACCGAAAGGCCGGCGAGACCAAAGGCCATCAGGCGTTCCACAAAGGTGTCGTGCAGGGCCATCTGAAGGCTTTCGTAGGCATACTTGTCATGCATGTAGTGGATTACGTTCATGGTATCAACGTATTTTTCTGCCAGCCAGCCTGTCATCTTCTGAAAGGCCGGCCAGACCTCTTCAAACTTCAGGGGCCCCGGCTTCGCCTGGTAAAAGGCAGGAGCAATCTTCTCCCCGCTGAACTCCTCCCGGCCCCCGTTTAATGTCAGCAAAAGGCACTTGGGCAGGTTGGACCTTGCCCCGAAAAACTGCATCTGCTTCCCCAGGCGCATCGCCGAAACACAGCAGGCGATCCCGTAATCATCGCCAAACAGCGGCCGCATTAAATCATCGTTCTCGTACTGGAGGGAACAGGTTTCTATAGAGACCCTGACGCAGAACTCCTTGAACCCGCGGGGGAGGCCCTGCGCCCAGAGGACCGTCAGATTGGGCTCCGGGGCGGGGCCCATGTTGTACAGGGTCTGAAGCATCCGGAAGGAGGTTTTGGTCACCAGGGTCCGGCCGTCCAGCGCCATCCCTCCGATGGATTCGGTAACCCAGTTGGGGTCCCCGGCAAAAAGTTCGTTGTACTCCCTGGTGCGGAGGTGCCTTGTAAGCCGGAGCTTGATGACAAAGTCGTCGATCAGCTCCTGGGCCCCCTCCTCTGTCAGGGCGCCTTCCTCGAGGTCCCGCTGCAGGTAGATATCAAGGAAGGTGCTGACCCTGCCCAGGGACATGGCCGCTCCATTCTGCTGCTTGATCGCCGCAAGGTAGGCAAAATACAACCATTGAACCGCCTCCCGCGCCGTGGCGGCAGGGCGGCTGATGTCGAAACCGTAGCCTGCCGCCATCTTTTTTAAATCATGCAGGGCGTTGATCTGCTGCCTTACCTCCTCCCGGAGCCGGATGGTTTCCTCCGTAATGCGCAGGAGGTCCGGGTGGTCGAGGTCCTCTTCCTTGGCAGCAATCAGGCGGTCCACACCGTACAGAGGAACGCGGCGGTAGTCCCCGATGATGCGGCCGCGCCCGTAAGCATCAGGCAAGCCTGTAATAATCCCGAAATGGCGCAACCTGCGCATCTCCCGGGTGTAAACCATGAAAACACCGTCGTTGTGGGTTACCCGGTACTTCATGAAGATCTCCTTCAGCCTGGGGTCGAGTTCAACTCCGTACTGCCGGCAGGCCGTGTCGGCCATGCGGATCCCTCCGAAAGGGTTGACCGCCCTTTTGAGGGGTTCATCGGTCTGGAGTCCTACAATTATCTCCAGGTCGCGGTCGATGTAGCCAGGCGGAAAAGCTGTAATGGTTGCCGCCGTCCTGGGATCGATTTTGTATACACCACCCCGCCGGTGCTCCTCGGCAAGGAGTTCCCGGCACTTTTCCCAAAGTTTTTTGGTGCGCTCCGTGGGCCCGGCCAGGAAAGAAGCATCCCCCTGGTAGGGGCGAACGTTGCTTAAAATAAAATCCCGGACATCGATCTGCCTGCGCCAGGTGGTGCCTCGAAATCCCCGGTAGCAATCCTTCACCAAAGCCACTGCCATCAAAGTCACCCCCAAGCTTAGCTTGTCCGGGAAGGAACCGTTCAATACATTTTTGCTTCTCCGGCTGCGCACGGGCTGAAGCACTTCGCGCACTCCTGCTTGAGTCCGGATACCGGAGGCTCCCCTTTGATTTCTTTAATCAAGTTAAAGATGCGTTCCACATTGTCGGCCTCTCCGGAGACGGCAATTACAACCGCGCCTTCAGAACCGCCGACGCCGCCGGCGCCCAGGGCAACCGCTTCAACAGGTGCTAAAATTTCCAGCGCCGTCAACTCGGTAACCACCTTGCCCTGGACGAGGGGCACCAGCCCGACGGGACTCCCCAGGGAGTAATGAAAAAGCATTGTCCCGCAGCTGCGGGCAGCCAGTGCTACGGAAGGAATCATCTTTTCCAGGCCGACGGGAACGATCAGGTGGGAACCCCTTGCAGCCAGAACTCCAAGCGCCTTTCCGATCGTCCCTCCGGCCGGGTGAGAAACAAGAACTCCGGCCATTCCCGTGGCATCCACGGCGTTGGCTCCTTTGATAAAGACATCCCCGGGCCCGAAATCCTCTAAAACATCTTCCCAGCTTGCTTCGCTCACTTCCCCCTTAATTAAAACAAGAGGCGGGATCCGCATTTCAGGGGGTGTAACGCAGGTCATGCCGCCTGTGATAATTCCTGCAGTGTAGCGTTCCTTGGGAATTTTCCTGCCCAGGATCTCTTCGGCAACAAAGGCATTGGTGGTGCCGCCCGCAATAATGATCTTCCCTTCCCGGAGCGCCCTGGCTACTTCAGGCAAGCGCCGCACCCCCTTCGCGATCAACCGTTTTCCCTCGGCAGGGGTTAAAGCAAAAAGTGCACGCCACAACTTTACCAGCCTCCCTTTCTTAAAATTATTCTAACATACTCTAACATACCCTTCTTTCTTGTTGCCACAAAAGGCAGAAAAGATTTCAAGTTGCCGGAATTTCCCTACCCTGATAAGATATAAAAAAAGACTACCATCGGCTCAGGGGAGAGGAAATGGTTCCTTTCATGCTGGCAAACCGCTACGAAATCGAAGAGGAGATCGGACGGGGCGGGATCGGCACCGTCTACCGGGCGCGCTGCAGGCTGTTGAACAGAACCGTGGCGATTAAAGTCCTTCACCCTCACCTGGCGGAAAACGAAGTCTACCGGAGGCACCTCTGGCAGGAGGCGCGGGCAGCAGCCGCCCTCTCTCATCCCAACATCATTTCCATCTACGACCTGGTAGAAGAAGGGGAGCAGTTCTTCCTCGTCATGGAATACTTCCCGGGAGAAAACCTGAGGTCTCTGCTTCAAAGAGAGGGCCCCCTTTCCCCTGACCGCGCCGCCGGCATCGTCTACCAGGTTTGCCTGGCCCTGGCCGAAGCCCACAGGCAGGGAATCATCCACCGGGATATCAAACCCCACAACATTTTGGTTAACTCAACAAACCAGGTCAAAGTGGCCGATTTCGGTCTGGCCGCAAACATTCACGATTCTTCACTCCAGACAGAACAGCTGGTCGGCTCGCTCCCCTACCTCGCTCCGGAAAGAATCAAAGGGAAGGGGGCCTGCTTCCAAACAGATATTTACAGTACAGGAATTGTCCTTTACGAACTCCTGACAGGAAAGGCTCCTTTTGCGGGGTCCTCTTTTGCCGAAATTGCGGGCAAGCACCTGCACGAGGAGCCGGCTCCGCTTAATGAAGTCAGCCCGGCAGTTTCCCCTTTGCTTGCAGCAGTGGTGCAGAAGGCCCTCGCGAAGGACCCGGCAGCGCGTTTTCCCGATGCCGCTGCCTTTGCCCGGGCGCTGAAACCTTTCCTTGAAGCGGAGGAGGATGAAGAGAGCACCAGGGCCCTGGTCTTTCCCGGGCGCACCTCTTCTTTTGCGAAACTCCTGGGTTCCCGGCCCTCCCGGCGGCGCACCGCCTTCGCCGGAGCCATCCTGCTCTGCCTGGCATTTCTGGTCTCCTTTGGCTATTTTGCAGCTGGAGTTCCCGTCCCCCCGCTCCAGGGGCTCTCGCTCGAGGAAGCCTCCCGAACCCTGGCGCAGGCCAAACTCCAGGCGCATCCCTGGCGCCAAATCTACAACGAAAACCTGGGCGCGGGAAGGGTCATGGCGCAATGGCCGCCGGCCGGAAGCAGGGTGCTCAAAGGGTTTCCTGTTTTTCTCACGATCAGCCTGGGCTCCCGTTTCGCCTCGGTTCCAGACGTCAGAGGCCGACCTGTTTCGGAAGCGGTGAATGAATTGAGAAAGGCGGGATTCCGGGTCGCGGGAAGCAACCAGGAGGGGGTTGTTGCAGACACCGCTCCTCCTCCCAATACCCGGCATCCCCGGGGCACCATGATCAGGCTTTCCGTAAAACAGACTGCATCTCCGGAAAGAGAAACGGTGATCACGGTGCGCCTTTTCCAGAAATCCACGGTGCAACTGGTGGTGCAGGATTATGCCGGAAGGCGCACCGCCTACCGCCGGCAGATGGAGGCAGGAGAGCATAAAATCCCCATTTCCACCCATGGTGCCGGGGTCATTTTCCTCTATGTTGATCAGAACCTGGTCCGTTCCATCCCCATCTCTTAGGCAGCACTCCGGCGGAGGCTTTGGGGCCGGCCTCCTGAGGAGCCACCCTCCTGCGTCGGCCGACAGCAAAAGAACAACTTTTTCTGAGTTGACAAAACTAACCAGGTTTCCGAAAATAAAAAAGAACGCTCCGAAAACAGGGGCAAGAAGGGAGAAATATCCCCGGTGCGTTATGCAGTGCTCAGTGACATCCACGCAAACCTGGAGGCCCTCCAGGCAACCATCACGGATCTCGAAAAGCAGGATGTCCAGGAGATCATCTGCCTTGGTGACATTGTCGGCTACTACCCAAACCCCAACGAATGCACTGAACTGTGCCGGGCACGCGGTTTTGTGTGCCTTCGGGGGAACCACGATGATGCTGCAGTCGGGCTCTGCGGGATAGAAGATTTCAACCCGATCGCCCAGGCAGCCCTCCTCTGGACAGCCCGCAACCTGAAAGAGAACAATAAGCAGTGGCTGCTACAGCTCCCGGAACGCCTTCTCGTTGATGGCAATTTTCTGGCGGTCCACGGCTCACCCTGGCATCCGTATGCCTACATTTTTTCTGCGGGAAGCGCCTCCCGCGCCTTTTTAACCCTCAAATCTCATTATCCTCAGATTAACGTTTGTTTTTTCGGCCACACGCACCAGAGAGCTCTTTACTACACGGATGACGGTTATGTTCAGGCAGGCGAAAAGGAAAGCAAATACCGCCTTGGCAAAACCGGGTTGTACCTGATCAATCCGGGCAGCATCGGCCAGGCCCGGGACGGAAAGCCGGGAGCGTCATATCTTATTTACGACACAGAACATGCCGAAATCGAGTTTCGCCACGTCCCCTACGACCTCAACCTCACCCAGCGGAAAGTGGTTGCAGCAGGGCTTCCCCTGATGCTGGCCAAACGCCTGAGTTTAGGGTACTAGAAAAAACGCCGCAGCCAGGTCAAGGTCGCCCTGATCGCCTGCTCCTGGTGGCTGGAGAGATGGTGATCCCCGCCCGGAATGAGGAAGAGTTCTTTAGGTTCTCCGGCGGCCCGGAAAAGAGCCTCGGCCTCCGCCACGGGAACCAGTTCATCCGCCTCCCCGTGGACGATTAAAAGGGGGCGCGGGCTGATTTCAGCCACCAGGTCCTGCATCCGGTACCCTTCCAGGTCGCGGATAAAATCCCCCGTTTTCGAGTAGGCCCGGAAGCCGTCTGACCAGGTGATTTTTTCGCCCCGGTGGAGAGCCTGATACAACTCTTCACCGATTATCCTGCGCAAAATGGGGAGCATCTCAAGTGGGGTGCTCCAGAGGCACACTCCCCGGATGCGGTGGTCGCGAGCCGCTCCTGCAAGGGCGGCGTTTCCTCCAAAGCTCCGGCCGAGGACAAGAAAGTTCCGGAACCGCCGGCTCTCGAGAAAATCCAGGGCGGAGCGGAGATCCGCCGCATTTTTCGTCAAAGTAGCAGAAGAAAAATCTCCTTCGCTCTCTCCCGAACCGGCAAAATCAAAGCGGAGCACACCGTAGCCGGCGCCCGCCAGGCGCTCCCCAAGAACGACCGCCCGGCCCCCGCCCTGCCGCGTGCCAAGGAAACCGTGGCAGACGACAATCACCCATTCCGGCCTCCCTGCGGGAGGTAATTCAAGGTCTCCGACAAGCCGCTCTTTTTCAGAATTCAGAAAGCTCACCTGTTCACGCACATCTTGCCCCTCCTAGTCGTACTTTTCCCTCAGTTCCCCGGCAAGTTCCCGCGTGCGGGCCAGGAGATAGGTCCGGTTGTTTTTGCGAGGGTCGGCCAGAACCTCGTTCCAGAGTGCTTTCAAAACCCTTCCCACAACGGGGCCCGGGCGGCAGCCAAGAATTTCCAGCACATCCCCCCCGTTGACGGCCAGATCCCTCATTTCGATGGTCCCCTCTTCCTCCAGGATCCTTTTCAAGCGGCTCCGGAACCGGTCGAAGTCGTCCAGGGACCTGAGGATTAATTCTGTACTGTGGGCGAGAAAATCCGCCTCCCGGACAGCCAGAAGCTCCGGAATCAGATCCCGACCCACCCTCGCAATAAGCCTCCGGATTCCCGCGGCGCCCATCCCCACATCCAGCATGTGCTCCCTGATCAAAACCGTTACGCGGCGGATCAGCTGGGTGCTGTAACGCAGCCTCCTCAAAATTCGCTCCGCCATCTCTGCCCCCAAATGCTCATGACCGTAAAAATGGCCGCGTCCGTCCTCGCCCCGGCTGAAAGTCCGGGGTTTTGCAACATCATGCAGCAAAACCGCGAGGCGAACCTCGAGGGAAGCCGGAGTGTAACGCAGGGCCTCAAAAGTGTGATCTAAAACCGGATACCGGTGAGACGGGTGGTACTGGGCAAAAAGCCAGCCTTCCTTCAACTCCGGAATAATGAGAAAAAGCAGGCCCAGCTTCTGCAGAAGCTCCAGACCCTGGATAAAGTGAAGGGCGAGCAGGGTCTGGTTTAATTCATCCCTGATCCGCTCCGCAGAAACTTTGCGAATCAGTTCGGCGCACCTGGTAATGGCATGCTCTGTCTTTGCTTCAAGGCGGAACCCGAACTCGGCGGCAAGGCGAACGCCCCGCATCATCCTCAGCGGATCCTCGGAGATCCGGGCCTCGGGGTCTCCCACCGCCTTAATTTCTCCCTTGAGAAGATCTTGCAGGCCTCCAAAAGGATCACAAAAGAGGGAATGCAGAGGGTCGTACGCGAGGGCATTGATGGTAAAATCCCGCCGCGCCAGATCCGCTTCAATTTCCCTCACAAAATAAACCTGGTTCGGACGGCGGAAGTCGTGGTAGTCTCCCTCGACCCGGAACGTCGTGATTTCCAGGGGAAAACCGTGAACCAAAACCGTTAAAGTACCAAACCTCACCCCTGTGGGGAGCACCTTGAAACCGGCGCTTTTAAAGATCCGTTCCATCTCCTGCGGCCTGGCATCGGTGGCCAGATCCCAGTCTTGGGGAGCAATCCCCAGAAACATGTCTCTGATCCCGCCTCCAACCACAAAGGCCTGGTACCGGTGCTCCGCCAGAAGCCTGCACGCTGCTTTTACTTCCTCCGGAAGAGATAGCTTCATCAATTCAACTCCTCTGATCAGTCTCTCTTCCTTCCTCCATCAACAAAAAGTTAACCCATTAAATCACAGCAATACCTGCGCTCATTCCAAAGCATAGCAGGACCACTATTTTAAGGCAAGAACCTTCGGCCAGGTTTTTGGTTGACAAAACCAAGGGAAAAATAAAAAAATTTAAAAAAGGAGGGATTCTTTGTGGATGCTAAACTGCGAGATCGCATCCGGGGAGGTCTTTTCGGAGTTGCGGTAGGGGACGCCCTGGGCGCCACAGTAGAGTTTTTGAGCCAGGGTGAAATCCGGCGCCGCTTCGGCTGCCTCACGGAAATAATTGGAGGGGGATGGCTCAACCTGGAGCCGGGGGAAGTAACCGACGACACCGAGATCACACTGGCTGTAGCAAAAGGGATTCTCGCCAATCCGGCCTCTCCCCGGGACGCGGTGGGGAAAATGTTCCTGCGCTGGTTTCAGGGCAACCCAAAAGATGTGGGAGAAACAATTCGCACCGCCCTTTCTTTTTATCTCGAAAATCCGGACTGGGATGAGGCAGCAAAGCGGGCCTGCCATGCCCTGGGAGGGAAAGCTGCAGGAAACGGCTGCCTGATGCGGACCCTCCCGGTTACTTTTGCCTATGCCCAAAACCCCGAAAAAATGAACCGGATCTCCCGGGAACTGGCGCGGATGACCCACTACGAGCCGTTAGCTGAAGCAGCCTGCGCCTTTTACAACAACCTGGCGCGCCGTCTTTTATACGCGCCCCACTCCCCCCAAAATAAAGAGGGGTTTCTAAAAGCAGCGCTTAAGGATACCGAAAATTACTCAGCAGACCTTCCTGCCGGAACTCTGGAAACCATCAAAGAAACGGTTGAAAAGATCGCTGTTATGTCCAAAGAGGAGATCTCCCCGACAGGGCACTGCCTGGATACGCTGGCAGCTGCCGTCTGGTGCTTCCTTCACACCCTTACTTTTGAGGAGGCCGTCGTTGAAGCCGTCAACCTGGGCGGGGATGCCGATACCGTCGGCGCTGTCTGCGGCGGCCTTGCAGGGACCTTCTACGGTTACAGGGCAATCCCGGCGCGGTGGCTCGAAACCCTCAAGCCAAAGGAGGAGCTGGATAAGGTATCCCAGCAGCTCTTTCACCTCGCCTCGCGGCATCCCGGCACTTTTAGATAAACCCCGGGGCAAGCAAACCATTGAAAAGCGGGTCAGGAAGGCCCTCGAACCTGGCAGGAAGCCGGAAAAAAGGCTTTTTGTTTTTTGCAGCAACCCAGAGTAAGATTTCCGGGCGGCAGGGCGTAGGTAAAAGTAGAGACCATTTGGAAACCGGCGAAGGGGGTGGTGTCGATCCCGTCAACTCAAACGAAGTATCCGTGCGCCGCCTCCTTTAGGAAGAGACTGCAGAGTGCTCTTCTCTTCGCATCGGAACCGATGCGAAGCCCGGTCCGGAAGGATTTACCTGCAGCTTTACCTGCAGCTGCTGCGGCGCCGCAGTGTTGGAAAATTTAAAAGTTAAGGAGGGTTCCTGCGTTGAAAAGGTTGCTGGTTGTCTTTGCTGCTCTGGCTCTGGCTGGTCTTTTTGCCAGCGCGGTCTCGGCCGGCAGTCCCGTCAGGCTGCTCGTCAACGGCCGGGAAATCGAGCCGGACGTCCCGCCCCAGCTGATAAACGGGCGGGTGGTGGCGCCCGTGAGGTGGGTCGCCGCGGCCCTCGGCGCGGATGTGACTTGGGAAGAGGCCACCGCGACCGTGCGCGTCAACGTCCCGCAGCTTGAATCGCTCGAGCGCCAGATTACTCTTCTGCATAACGCGCTGGCCTCGACATCGCCGCGGGAAGCAGTAGAAAAATGGGCGACAGGCGTGAAAACGCGCAACGGCGCGCTCCAGTACGCCGTTCTTTCTCCGGAGCTGAAGGAGAAAATGCGCCCGGAGTACGAGGAGTGCGGTTGGGTGACAGGAGTGTCCAGCCCCTGGGTCGAGCGCTATGAGATAACCCGGGAGACCAAGAGCAAGGACGGCGCCTGGGGGTGCGAGGTCAGATTCGAAATGATGGCTTCCACCGGCCCCGCGGGCTCGTACACAGCCAGGGTGACCGTTAAGCAGTACGAGCGGCACTGGTTTGTAGCCCAGATAATGCGGGACGATGTGCTGGAGCACCTGCAGGAACAGGTGACGAAATTTCTTACCGAGATGTACGGGAAGCACTACCGCTTGCTGAAAACCGAAGTTTCCTGCCTTTCTCACAGCGCAGCTGCTTCCGGGGTGGAGGCGCTGTTCAGCACTACAGTGGCGCACGTTCCGGCCTATAAAGAGCCGGAACAGTGGCCTGTCCAGCAAGGGCGCATCAAGTTTCTGGAAGAAAACCGGGGAAGGCTTACTCCCGAACAGGTTCGCAGGGTCGAAGAAAAAATAGACTTCTGGAATCGGGAACTGCGGCAATACATCGACAAACCTGACGATGCGAACATGCTTTTAAAAGTAACGGCCGGGTTGGACATAATGGGCGGCATCAGGCCAGAAACGATCAAATTCTATTACGAGGACCCGGCGGGTGCCTACCTTCCCTTTACGCCGGACGAGTGGCCTGCGTTTAAGCCGTCTGAAGAATTAATAAAGCAGGGGTACGAGGAGATGCGCCGGCTGGTTGAGTAGCGCGGCTGCCGCCAAAACGGAACTCCGGCGCGCCCGGCACCTTCAGCTTCTTAATTCCGGATAGAATTAAGTGCAGCGATGAAAAATCTCATCCCGGAAAATTATCCTGACAGGGGTGCTGGAAAGAAGCAAGCATGAAGTTAATTAAAACAACCGGGGAGGGAAACCGGATGAGTGGAGAAGAGAATCATGGAGAACGGGAGGCAACCAGGGCGGAAAAGATCCTGGCCTTCGCCTTAGCCATCTTTCTGCTGATCGGAGGAGTGAGGATTGCAATTGCCGTCGACCGGATGTTTCCCCGCCCCGATTACATGAAAATCCGGCAGGAGTTCCTTCCGGAATCCACCGAGCAGGAGCTGTCCCTGCTGCGCCAGAAAGAGGAAGAACTCGCAGGCGCGGTTCAGATGAGCCGTGAGGCGGAAATTAAAGCCCGCCTCGATTACGAAACCGCCCGCGAGGAGTACCGCACCCTCCTGGACCGGGGGGTTGACGACCCGCAGAAGAGAGAGGCATGGGAAAAGGCAAGAAAAGCATATGACGAGGCCCGCGACCGGAGAGAAGAGGCGGAGGCAACCCTCAACAACTTCCAGAAGAAAATTCTCGAGCCCAAGCAGAAAGCCTATGTTCGGGCAGAGAGGAGCTTCCAGGAAAAGCTGGAGCGGTTGAACAGGATGCGCGATTTGAAATCCGGAGGCTTTTCCCTGGCGTACGCCCTGCTCGCCTTTGCCCTGACCTTCTGGATCTTCAACCTGTTCCGTGCAAATCCCAGGCTTGCCCGCTACGCGGTCATCGGAACGAGTTTTTTGGGTTTCGGGGCGCTGCAAACCCTGGTTATATTCTTTAAAATAGCCTATCCTTTTCTGCACAACGTCATTCCCGTCGAGTGGGCCATCTCCCTGGGAGGTTCGATCATCTGCATTGCAGCCCTCGTTTACCTGAAAAACAAATTCTTTTCCGGCGAAGCGGTCAGCCGCCGCCGGCTCTGGAGGGGGCTCTGCCCCGCCTGCGGCTTCCCCGCCCCGGGCGCTTTCTGCACCTGGTGCGGCGCCGCTCAGCTTCTTAAATGCCCGCAGTGCGGCGAAGAAACAAACCGGCACCTCCCACACTGCAGGGGATGCGGGGGCTCCCTGGCGGCCTCCGAAGCCAGATAGAGCAAGGCAGGCGCGTCCTGGATTGCGAACGGGACCCGTGCGCCTGCCCGGCAGACCCGGCAAGAAAAAAGCCCGGCAGCTGCCATGGGGAAATCCCCGCAGCACCGGGCTCAATCCTGCTCAAAACGACTTTGCGAATTTTATTCTGGTAAAGATCCCCTGTAAAATTTATTCCGGCGGGCTGCTGACTTTCGTAAGGAGTATTGTTTTGCGTGTTTCGTCGTTGTCGGGAATCCTTTCAGGCATAAAGTATATTTTTTTCTTGGGTATGACGATCAACAGAGTCCCCGGCACATCCAGAGGTTCGTTTTGAATGACCACCATCTCCTCGATCAGGTCGGATGCAGCTGCAATATCTTTTCCCCGGAAGAGCGTGTTTTGGACAAAGATAAAAGGGTATCCCCGGTATTTTTCGAAATCCCCCGGAGCAATCGAGGCAAATCTCTTTCCCTGGGTGCCCGGAAAATAGATTCCGATCATCCCGTTCTCTTCTTCCCTGAAATAGCCCTCTTTTACAATTCCTTTTCCGGTGGTGGGCGTGATGTTTTTCTTCTTGATGTCAGGAAAATGTAACACAATTTTTACCCCGTTTTTAGCCGGTTCCGTACGCACGTACATGTCCAGCGTCCCGTTTTCCTCCTTGCGTTCCACTAGCCGCTGCCGCACAGCAGGAAAAATTGCCAGGAAAACCAGCACCAGAACAATAGCTGAACACGAGACAACTGTCAGCCAATCTGCTTTCTTCAAGATTTCCAGAACTCCTTTTTTAAGATCTCTCTCTCTCTTGGTCTCTCTCGTCATCAAATAGTCCAGTAACACGGAGGCGAAACAACCACCCACTTGTTCGATTGAGATGAAAAGGTAAATGAAATGCCTCCCGGGCCCACCTCGGCGCCAGTAACGCCTGTGCTGCTCCACGTGTATTAGTGTATTAAAGGGGGGAGAGGGAACGCAAGGTGAATTTTAAGATCTTTTGTCGAAATTATGTTGAACCATAAGATTTCTTCCTCTCGTGTTGCAATTGGAAAAAACATGGCCAGGGTGAGAAAGATTAGCTGTTGATATTGGGAAGAAGTCAAAGATCCATTGAACAAAAACTTCTCTATATTCATTATTCATTTTTTATAGCTGCCAGGCGGGAAATCAAACCGGTTATCGGAAACAACACACAGGTACCCAAACGATGTGGTATAGATAATATTCTTTTTGTAACAGTAAAACCAATACGGATAACCTTTGCTCAGCACCAGGGCATTTATATTTGGTCCCGTTATTCGGACACCGTCATACTCACCGTATTGCACGGTGATGTCCTGAAATTTGAACCCCTCCGCATAGGTCGTTTGCTGAACGTTGAGCTCTCCTTTGTGCTCTTTCAAACTTAAAACTCGCCTTTCACGTACGTCTACGTCCGCAGTAACATAACCTGTCAGCGTTCTATCCGGTCCGGCGCGGCTAATTTCGTAGGCTACCCTGACAATATTACCCGGCCGAAGCTGAAGCATTGCTTCATGGGAGTAAGACCTTACTTCTTTGCGATCTGCTCCGGGAGGAATCTCGAGTTCAAGAAACCACAGCAGCTTCCCGCGCTCCATATCCAGGCAGAACAATCTCGGACCAGAAGAAGCGCTTCCGACAAAGTAAAGTCTGCTCCCATGCCGCAACGGCAACGAAAAGCCATCCGTGGCAATTTGCTTCCGGAATATAATATCCGGTTTTCTTCCCCAGGGATCAAACTCAGGGTGGCCGGTGACGGCTGAGGCCATCCCGGAGAGGCTGAGGGCAAGAAAAATTACAAGTAAAATTGCTTCGCCGGGGGGGTGCTTGATGTTATAAACAAAGAAAAAGGCAAATCCGACTGCTCCGGCAGCGAACACCGTTTGGATGACAATCATCGCGGTTTGATAGC
Source organism: Bacillota bacterium (assembly GCA_013177945.1). NCBI lineage: Bacteria > Bacillati > Bacillota > Bacillota bacterium. The sequence continues at coordinate 51,757 of JABLXW010000012.1, read as the reverse complement.
CGTGCACTCCCAGATCTGGAACCGCCCGAAAAACGACGCCGATCAAAAACGCCTGGATTGCGGTAATAATTGAGCTCAAGCCTCCGGCAGCAAGACCCCGAAAAAAGTTGTCCCTGGCCCTAATATGCTGACAGATAATCAGTGACATAAACGAAATAGAAAAAGAAAGGGCAAAATACGGGTACACCCGCGGGACTGACTGGCTCCCCACCACGATTAACAAGACAATCCAGATCATAACAACAGCAGCAGTAATCAGGTTCTTTCTATATTTTGTATATTTTGATTTTTCCATTCGAAGGTCACCTTCTCCAGATATTCTCAGAGAAATAATGTTAAAAAACTAAAAAGTCGTGTTGCAACAGGAAAAAGACACGGCCGGCCTGCCTCAGCCCGGACTGCGCTGAACCTTGTAGAATATCAGGATCAACGCGGAACAGATCGCGTATGTGCCCAGAAACACCCCCAGCATCAGCGCGGCCCCGGGCCGGTTACCCAAAATGTCAGGAGTAATAATGGATGCAAGAGTCGCGGCAAACAGGGAGATCCCTACCCGGAAGATCGCCCTGGTGTTTCCGAACATCAGGATCTGGCCTGTGCGCTCCAGGGGGTTGCGCTCGAAGAGGTACACCGCTAGCAGAAAGAAAACGGCAGCCGCCAGGAGCATCCCCGGCGCCAGCCACTCGCTTACGTCCCCGTAACGGTAACCCTCGAGATAGACGGGAAGGATAAGGTGCCTCCCCAGACCCTCCAAAAAGGCACTGACGGGGTCGGAGAAGCGGATGATTCCGAAAGAAACAAGAAGTTCTTGCAGGAAAAAAAGGGCGAAACCCGGGAAATATAAAAGGCCCAGGGCGCCGAACAAAGAGGCAAGCAGGTTCCCGGTCACCGCCGCCACCAGGAAACCCAGGGCGTAGGCTGCCAGCAGTACCGGGGTGGTGGCACCAAACCAGACAAGAGCAGCAGAATTGGTATACCGGGCCGGCAGGATCGCGGCCATGACAACAATAAACAACAGGTTGACGAGCATGATGCCCGTGATCGCCCCGGCACCCACCAGGAACTTGGTCGCGGCGATCTCCCGCCTGCTGACCGGTGTGGCCACCAGGAACTCCAGGGTGTTCTGATGGCGCTCCTGGGCGAGCAGAACCGCCCCCAGCCCCAGAGCCAGGACAACGGCAAGGGTGCCCATGGATGAACTGCCGGAAGTGCCGTGAACCATTTCGGCAATCGGAAACGACCAGATGGTGGGGTCCTGCGAAAAAGTCGTGCCGTTGAAATAGGCGGTGGGCTCAACGGCTCTGATAATCAAGATGAAAATGGTGTCCAGTACAGGTGTCATGCTCATGAGCACGCCAACCGCCCAGAACCTCCACCAGTTCTGCCTCCACTCCTTCCAGACCAGGCCCCTATTCAAGCACAAGCGCTTCACGGCTGTATCCCTCCCTCGCCATTGTGTGGATGAAGATCTCCTCCAGATCGAGATCGTGAAGCTCAAGATATGCCGGATGGAAAAACTTTACTCTTTCCAGGGTCTTGCTGAAGTTTTCGCCCACGATCAGGGAATATACCTTTCCCTGTGCCTCCACCCGGGTGACGCCCGGCAGATTCCTGATTTCTTCAGGCAAACCCTCCGGGAAGACCACCTGGATCTTTCTGGCTCCGGATTTGAGTTCATCCAGGGGTTTGCTGAAAAGGAGCCTTCCCTTCATGATGACGGCCACATGGTCCGCCGTCCGCTCCAGGTCGCGCAGGTTGTGGGTGGAGAAAAAGACCGTCGTGTTGCCCGAGGCAGCCTCCTGCACGATCAACTGCATGAAGTGGCGGCGGATCACGGGGTCAAGACCACCGGCCGGTTCGTCCAGAATCAAAAGCCGCGGCCGGATCGCGAGAGCAATAACCAGGGCGAGCTGGGTCCTCATCCCCTTCGAGAGCGCCCGCACCAGTTTCTCCGCCGGGAGTTCAAAAGCCTTCAACAGGGTCCGGCACCGCTTCCAGTCCCAGTTGCGGTAAACCCGGGCGCAAAAATTCAGGATTTCCTCCACCCGGAAAGACGGGTACATGTGCTGCACCTCCGCCACGTAGCCGACCTGCTGCCTGACGTCGCCGGAGGAGTCGGTGATGTCCCTGCCCAGGATGGTTCCCGTACCGGAAGCGGGCTTAAGGATGCCCATCAGCATTCTGATCAGAGTCGTTTTGCCTGCTCCGTTAGGACCCACCAGGCCGAAGATGGACCCCTCCGGAACCGCCAGATCCAGGTGATCCACCGCCGGTTTCCCGTCGAACAACTTGGTCAGAGCGCGCGTCTCTATCGCCCGTTCAGGCATTGCTTTCCCCTCCCCTCCCGGTGCCACTCCCGCACCGCCTCCTCCAGCAAGGAAAGCAGTTCCTCCTGGGAAAGATCCAGGTAATACGCCTCGACCAATACCCTGCGCAGCATCTCCCTGATCACCCTTTTCTTCTCCTCCCCGTCAACTTGAATTTTCCGGGCAGCAACAAAGGTGCCGCGCCCCCGGAAGGTTTCGATGATTCCCTCGCGTTCCAGCTCCTGGTACGCCTTTGCGATGGTGTTGGGGTTGACGGCGGTCCGGGCGGCCAGTTCTCTTACCGAAGGAAGTTTTTCCCCAACCGCGAGCACTCCCCGGGCCACCGCCTCCTTAACCCCTTCCACCAGCTGCTGGTAGATGGGAACGCTCGATCGCTGGTCGATATCAAACCACAAGCCGCTTCCCCCTTCCAGTAATAAGAGCAAGCGTATAATTCTAGCCGAGCAGTGCTCTTTTTTCTAATTGTATTATATGTCATATTGTAAATAGTACACTATGACCGCCTTTTTGTCAATCCCCTGGCAAGGCATTGAAACTACCCGGTGAATGTTTTATTCCCCCGGGTTCGCCGGCAAAAGTGAGCGGTGGGAAAAGGACAGGAAAGGCACCGCAAGGAGGGCGGAGATGGAGGGGAAGAACTCCCGTCACCTATTAAGAAACCGCTGCCACAGGAGGGCCTGCCTGCCGGTTCTCGTCAGCCGGTGGCTTCCGGTCAGGGGGACCCCTGCCTGCTTGAGCAGGGCTTCCCCCTTTTCCTGGAACTCCGGCGGGAGGGTAAGGGCAACCCCGCAGTCCGAGGTGATTTCGCGGGGGAGCGGGATTAAGAGAACCGGGAGTCCTGCCTCTTTGCAGATTTTTTCGGCGCGCAGGGCGTAGTGGGAAGAGGGAAAAACGAGTACGGCAACGGTAACAGACCGGTCGCCACCGACCCCTTTGTTCATACCTGTCAAGCGGCCTCCCGAAAAAAATCTGAACAAGCCTTAACCATCTATCCAGGAAATAATCCCCTGGAAGAACAGCTCTGGAGATCTAGCCTTCCTTCCGGAGGCAGAGGAGCCACTCTCCTTCTCCGGATTGTTTAACTGCCACAGCATAACCCCTGCTCCTGGCAAAACGGGCCACATTCTCCCGCGCCACACCGGTGTCAACCCGAACCTCTACTTCTTCGCATCCTTCCTCCAGGGCGGCCCTGGTTTTCAAGACAGGCAACGGGCAGCTCAAACCCCGGGCGTCGATTTCTTTTTTCATCATTTTCCTCCTTCATCCAGACTGGTATTCCAAAATTTAATTTCAAGGCAGCTCAGGCTTCCCGACAAAACCATCCTATCAGCACGGCGATCAGGATTCCAAGCAGCACGACGACTTTTCCGTAAAGAGTGGGACCCGCCGGACTGCTGGCCAGGAGAAAGTTGTGCGCAACGGCAGCGCCTGCCGCCATTCCCAAGACCGACATGCCGGCATCGGCATCCCCCTCACCGCTCAGGATCAACTGGCGGAGCGGGCAACCCCCGGCAAGCACCGCAGCCAACCCCACTAAAACCATCCCCAGGAAGTTCCAGGCGCCATCGGTATGGGCAATTGGCTGGTTGGCGAAGCCCAAACGAAATTGACCCAGCAGGATGTTCGCAAGCAAAACCCCTGCGAAAATTGCACCGTAGCCCTTTAAAAGATAGGCATCTCTGGTGAGAACGAAATCGCGGATCCCCCCGCTGAGGCACAGGCGGGCACGCTGGGCAAGGATGCCGACGAGAAGCCCGGCCCCCAGACTCATCAAAACCGGAGCGGAGAAAGAGCCGGGGCCCTGCAGGCTGGCAAAAACCGGGCCTCCCGCCTTTGGATCAAAAACCGGGTGGTAAATAGCCAGGACTAGGATAACGACCGCAAGAAGAGGCATTACAAGACCCCCAACGGCCGAACCCCGCCGGGCGCGGCCCAGGTTGTAGCCCCGTTTTAAAAACTCCACTCCACCGAGGACGCCGACGGTAAAACCCGCCAGACCCAGCACCGCGTTGAGGTCGCCGCCCCCCAGCCGCAGGAGCGTGCGAAGGGGACAGCCCAGAAAGACCAGGGCGCCCACCATCATGAAAAAACCCAGCAAAAACCGGACTAAACTGCCGGAACCACCCCGGCTCCGGAACTCCCTGCCCAGCACCGCAGCCAGAAAAGCCCCTAACAGCAAGCCCGGAATTTCGGGCCGCAAATACTGCACGGGCGCCGCCCGATGCAGCCCCAGGGCGCCGGTGATATCACGGATAAAGCAGGCAATACAGAGGCCCATGTTTCCCGGGTTTCCGAATTTCACAAGCAGTGCCGCCAGAATCCCAATTACCAACCCTGTTCCCACGATCATTGCATCTCTTCGCTCCATTTTACCCCGCTCCCCCTCCGTTTTAAATTCCTTTAGATTACGGAATGCATTTCCTCTTAATATACATATGCCATCGGAACCAAAAATCCTGTTATATTATTTATAACGATTTGTTATACCAATGTTTTCCTCATTGCACTGCAAAGACTTGTCATGCTTTTGGAGAAAAGGTAAAATAGGCGCAAGCAAAGGGGTGATCCGGGTGCGCACCGGGACCGTTGACCTTCCTCTGCACAGCGGAGAGTGCCCGCGCTGGCTTTTCGACCGGATGACCAGATTGAGCCGGGCAATCCTGATCCTGCTGGTGCGCGAAGAAGGGCCGGCAGGAGTTTTAAAAAGGCTGGCCGACCCCTTCTGGTTTCAGGCTCTGGGGTGCCTGCTTGGCTTTGACTGGCACTCTTCGGGTTTAACGACAACGGTTTGCGGGGCCCTCAAGGAGGGGCTGCGGGGGTGCGAAAGGGAGCTGGGCCTGTTCATTGCCGGCGGAAAGGGGAAGACGTCACGGAAAACACCGCAGGAAATCGTCATGTACGCAGAGAAATTCGCCCTCCCCCGAAGTGAAAGGCTCGTTTACGCAAGCAGGATGAGCGCGAAGGTGGACAACTCCGCCCTCCAGGACGGGTACCAGCTTTACCACCACACCTTTATTTTCACGGCGCGCGGTGAATGGGCCGTGATCCAGCAGGGGATGAATCCGGGCCTCCGGCGCGCCCGCCGCTACCACTGGCTGGGAGAAAGAGTTTCGGACTTCGTCAACGAACCTCACAGCGCCATCTGCTGCGACTACAGAGAGAAACAGGTTCTCAACCTGGTGGCCCAAACAAGCGAGGAATCGCGCAAAACAATTGCCGCCTTGAGCTGCTTAAACCCGGAGCAGGTTGTGAGGGAGTACAACCGGCTGGTTCTGCCTTCCCGCCATTCCCTATACCTGGAGCACCTGAAACCCTCCAGCCTGGAGCGGGTTCTTCTGAAAAGCTACGAGCAACAGCCCGAAAACTTCGAAGCCGTCCTCTCCATTCCCGGAATCGGACCCAAGACCATCCGCGCCCTCTCCCTGATCGCCGAGCTCGCCTACGGAGCGCGCCCCAGCTACCAGGACCCGGCCAAATACAGCTTTGCGCACGGGGGAAAAGACGGCTATCCCTACCCTGTAGACCGGCGGACCTACGACCGGTCGATCACCGTTCTCGAGCAGGCCATTAAAGAAGCAAAATTGGGCCGGGAGGAAAAACTGGAGGCCTTCCGCCGCCTCCAATCTCTGCTCCAAACTCAAAACAAAACCACCCCTTAAAAATCTGATTTACGGATGCCCCGGGCCAGGCAAAAAGATGACGGAGGGAACGCCCATGAGCAGCAACTGATTTTTGATGAACGAAACTGAATGTAATGTATAGAAAAGAAAAGGCGTGGTGTACGTACCTCAGCGGCCAGCTTCCCACGCCTTTTTATTCTCAGCAAGCAGTCCTGTAAGCCGGGTTCTGTTCCTTCGAAAACCGAAGGCGATGATCATCTCTCTTGGGCCGCCAGTTGCCTGGGGCCTCCAGCGACCTACCCGGAGGCGGAGCGGGCCACTCCCTTGCCTCCCTATTCGGTCTTGCTCCAGGTGGGGTTTACCTAGCCGGCCAGTCGCCTGGCCGCTGGTGCGCTCTTACCGCACCGTTCCACCCTTGCCCCGCACTCACCGGAGCGCAGAGGCTTAAAGGTTTAACAACATCTATCAGCAGCGGAATTTTATTTAGGCTTCTTCGTTCCGGTGAGTGCGGGGCGGTTTCCATTTCTGTGGCACTTTCCTTGGGGTCGCCCCCACTGGGTGTTACCCAGCACCCTGCCCTGCGGAGCCCGGACTTTCCTCACGCACCGCCTTTCGGCTCCCGGTGCGCGCGATCATCCAGACTGCTTGCCTGATTATCTACTTTGACGGCAAAATTATAACACCAATGCAGAAAATATGCAAATTGAACGAACAGTCGCAAAAAGTAGTCTAAACCACCGGCGTACCAAATAAGAATAGATTTAAGAAAACTCTTCTTAACGGGAGCGGAAGATGGACGGGTTTTTCAACCTTTGCTCGGACCGTGTTTACCTCCCCCTCGCCTTAGAATTGAAAAAATACCTGACAGGAAAACCGGGCACCTACGGCATTCATTTCAGGGACCTGGGGACGGGGAAATCCTTCGGGATCAACGACCGCGAGCTGTTTCCCCAGGCAAGCTGCGTGAAGGTTCCCTACGTCCTTTACCTTTACGAGAAGGTTGCCGTAGGGAGCTACCGGCTGGAGCAGCGCCTTGCCTACCAGGCAGATACAGACTACAGCGCAGGGTCGGGCTACTTGCAGCACATCCTCAAAGAAGGGGACCGCCTCACCCTGCGCGCCCTCGCAAAGGCGGCAATAACCCTCTCCGACAACATTGCCTACAGGATGATCAAGCGCCTGGTGAAACCCGCAAACGTCGTGGAGTTCATGAGAGCCCTTGGGGGAAGCCACCCCCGGCCTGATGGCGACGACTGCACCACACCCCGGGACCAGGGCTCCTACCTGCTGGGCGTGTTGGACTTTGCAAAGCGCAGCCCCAAACTGGGAGAAATGCTCCTCGACGACCTCGCGCATCCGGTCTGGCACTGCGGCCTCCCCGCCCTCCTCCCCGATGAAATCAAGGTGGCCCATAAAGAAGGCGATCTCGAAGGGGTGGCCAATGATGCCGGCATCATCTTTGCCCCCGACCGCCCTTACATCCTTGTCGTTCTTTCTCAAAACCAGCCGGACGTTCCTGCGGCCTTCAGGGAAATTGCCGCAGTCTCGCGGCTGGTTTTCGACTACCAGTGTCAGCTCAGCAGGTAATTTTCGGGCCAAACTTAAACCCAAAAACAGCTTGACCCCTTATTCTTAACTCTTTTAATTCTTAAAGCTCGGATTGCTCGCTTGCCTCGATAGCCCGCTGGATTTCTTCTTCAAGCTCGGGGGGAAGCCCCATGATCTTCACGTTCAGAAAGCCCCGGACGATGGTTGCGGTTGCTTCTTCTTCTGTCAGACCCCGCGCCATCAGGTATTCGATCTCCTCCTCGGCAATCTTGCCGACCGCGGCCTCGTGGGAAAGCTCTACCCCATCCACCCGCGCCTCCAGTTCGGGAACAGCGTAAATCACCCCTTCGGGCGCCAGCATCAGCCCCCGGCACTCCAGATGCCCTTTCACATCAGGAACCTCGCCCACCAGGTGGCCCCGGTTGACGATCTCCCCTCCCCTGGTAATGGAACGGGCAATGATTTCCGCCCGGCTCCCTCTGCCCCGGAGGATGACCCGCGACCCCACGTCAAGGTGAGACCCCGGGTGGCCTACCAGAATTGAGTGGTACCGGGCCAGGCTCCCTTCCCCCGCCAGGCAGGCGGTGGGGTACATCTGGAGGGAACGCACCGGGCGCATGCAGATGTAGTTGGAAAGAAAAATTCCCCCCTCCTCCACGATGGTGCCGGTCCGGGGGCGCACCGCCACATTTTCCGCCCAGCTGTGGACCATCGTAAAGCTCAGCTTTGCATTTTTCTTGATGTAAAACTCTGAGATTCCAATGTGCATTCCCGAGACAACGCCATGCCCTGTAGTGCAGCCTGTGATCACATGAAGTTCGGAGCCCTCCTCGGCGATGATGATGTTGTGGACATCCTGGATGAGCCCCTCCTGCGTGATGTAAAGGCAGGCCTGAACAGGATAGATTGCCTTCACACCGGGAAGCGCCCGGATAAAATAGCCGTGCTCCCTGTGAAGTTCGGCACGGGCGGTGTACTTATCGGCATCCACCGCCACCGCTCGCCAGTAATAATCCTCCAGCCAGGGGTAACGCTCTAGAGCAGCGGTAATGCTCAATACTTCAAGCCCTTCCTGGCAGACACTTGTATGGATAACCGAGTGATCCTTTTGAATGTAGGTCCCGGTTCTTCCCTTTTCTGTTACATCAACCCCTGCCCTGAGCAGATCCCTCTGTTCTGAAGGAGGGAGATTCTCCAAACGGGTTAAAACGGGATGGGGTTCTCCTTCATCCCGGTACTGGCGGAAATCAATTTCCTCCCCGTAGGCAGCCGACTTCTCCAGCGCCTTCTGAGCCTTTAAGCGTTTTTCTTCTTGCATCTGCCTCCCCCTCTACGCCAGGCAACGGGTGCACTCACCGTACCCCAGTTCATGAATGCAACCCAGCAGCTCACGCGGGTTCAACCCGCTGCAAGAAAGCTTCCCCTCGTAAAGAACATGCCCCACATCAGCAGGAACATAATCAAGGATAAAACCGGTGTGGGTGATGATCAGCCCTGCCTTCTTCCGGGCCTCTTTAATCTCACGGCGGGAACGCTCCTGTTTGCAAAAACTGTCTTTCTGCAGAAGCTGGTTGATCGCCTGCCCGATAATAGCAATGTTTTCCAGATCTACTCCCGATTCAGGTTCGTCAAGAAGCACCAGATCCGGATCCTGGGCCAGGAGCTGCACGAGTTCGGAACGCTTGATTTCGCCTCCAGAAAACCCGAAATTGACATCCCGTCCTAAAAAAGAGAGAAAATTCAAAGGCCTGGCCAGTTCTTCAATATTTTCCACCTTTCCCTGTCCGGAAATGCGCAGCAGGTCCCGCATCGTAACGCCCCGCAGGACAGGGGGACGCTGGAAGGCAATGCCAATGCCGCGCCGGGCGCGTTCGTGGACGGAAAGGGAAGTGATATCTTCTCCCTTAAAGAAGATTTTTCCGCCGGTGATGCGGTACCTGCGAAAACCCATAATTGCCCCGAGCAGAGTCGACTTCCCGGAGCCGTTGGGGCCAAAAAGGACGTGAGTCTCACCCGGTCTGATGTGAAGGTTGACACCCTGCAGAATCTGTTTTCCTCCTACTTCTACGTGAAGATCCTCAATCTTGAGCATTTACCAACCACCTTCAATCAAAATTAAAACCTCTTTGAGTATAATCCATCTTAAGGATTCGTCAAGGGATCTTGAAAAACCTTTCAGAAGAACTTCAGTGAACCGGCTCAGATCACAGTTAAAAGAAATTTTTTTACAAGAAGGCCATAAAAGGGAAGGTGCAGGGTTAACCAGCATAAGAAGGGCGAAACAATGGTGATGAAAATAAACAAACCAACAAAGAGGAGCGGAATTTTTAGTCTTGCTCTCCCCGCGAGACCTCTTCGCTCCCGGGAAACCGCATCTTTGCCGTTCCGGGGGAAACCCCTCTGGTTTTTCAATGCTTTAAAAAGCCCCTCCCGGAACTCCTCGTTCCAGCCCTCGGGGAAGCGGTTCTCGCAGGCCCAGTCTCGCAATTCCCGGCGCAGCCTTTCAACGCGGGCGCGAAACTGGTGATAAACAGCATCGCAGGAGGGGCAGTGCTGCAGGTGCAAATTGATCTTCTCCCCCTCCCACCAGTCAAGATCGTGACCCAAATAAGCACACAAGCGCTTGCGAATGGACTCGCAGTCGGAGGCCAACAGTAATACCCCCTAATCAGCAACTTCCAGGGTTGATAAAATCCGCGTCAGGGCCTCAAGAACCTGTTCTTCCCGTTTTCCGAGGATGGCTGCGATTTCCCGGAGTGTGAAGTTTTCCAAATAGCGCATCACAACAAGCCAGCGCTCCAGGCGGTCCAACTGGAGAACTTTCCGTACCAGATCCCCCGCTTCTTTAATCATCTCTTCATCATGGGAAACAGGCTGGGGTGGTGCTTTCTGTTTTTTGAGGTGCGCGCAAGCCGCTTCCATCATCGAGCGGCTCAAAAAATTCTGAAAGGCCCCGCGTTTTGCCATGGTCCGGATCCTGGACCAGGCAGTAAGGAGCCCCTGGCTCATAATTTCCTTTGTCTCTCCAGTGCTTCCCGAAAGAAGCCAGATCTTATTAAAAATCACCGGAAGATAGTCTTCAGCCAGGACCCAAAAAGCATCGGGATTACCCTGCTCGGCCTGTGCAAGGAGATAAAACTGGTACACGCTCCTCCCCCCGGAAGATCCCTTACAGAACCGTGGTGGCACCCCGGTAAATCAGACCGCGCATGCTGTCAACGGTAACTGTTCCCCCATCCTTGAGAATTTCCGTCGCACCTTCCACACCCACAACAACAGGAATTCCCAGGTTTAAGCCGACAATGGCAGCATGGGAAGTAAGGCCGCCCTCTTCGGTGATAATCGCCCCTGCCTTCTGCATGCTGGGGATGAAATCCCGGTCGGTGCTTGTGGTTACCAGAATGTCTCCCCGGTTTACCCTGGCAAGGGCCTCTTCAGGTTTCTTGCATATCCGGACCTTGCCGATCACCGCCCGGTTCCCGATCCCCGTTCCCCGCGCCAGCACTTCCCCGACGATGTGAACCTTGAGCAGATTCGTGGTTCCGGGAACTCCCACAGGCACGCCGGCAGTAATCACGATCAAGTCGCCGCACTTGATCAGACCCTCCGCGAGACCGGTGTCAACTGCTTCCTTAATCATCTCATCTGTATTTGCAGTAAAAGGAATACCCAGCGCCTGAACCCCCCATACCAGGGAGAGCTTCCGGCGCACCTTTTCGCTCGGACTCACCGCCACAATCGGTGCGCGCGGCCGGTACTTCGAGACCATCCGGGCCGTAAAGCCCGACTTCGTAACGGTAATAATGGCAGCCGCACCCAGATCCTGAGCCGTTGTGCACGTGGCGTGGCTGATGGCATCAGTGATCGTCCGGGGTGCAGCAGCTCCCTTTTTCAGAAGGATCTGCCCGTAATCCAGGGCCTGCTCGGTGCGTTCGGCAATGCGCGCCATAATCCGGACGGCCTCAACCGGGTATTTTCCGCTTGCCGTTTCTCCGGAAAGCATCACCGCATCCGTTCCGTCCAGGATGGCATTGGCCACATCACTTGCCTCGGCCCGCGTGGGGCGCGGGTTGCGGATCATCGACTCCAGCATCTGAGTGGCAGTAATTACAGGCTTTCCTGCCCGGTTGCACTTTTCGATAATCTTTTTCTGGATCAGGGGAACCTCTTCGGTGGGAATCTCGACCCCGAGATCCCCCCGCGCCACCATCACACCATCCGCAACCTTGATGATCTCATCCAGGTTTTTAACCCCTTCTTCGTTCTCGATCTTCGCGATGATGTGGATGTCGGCATCACGTGCCTCCAGCAAACGCCTCACGGCCAGAACATCTGCCGCGCGCCGCACAAAGGAGGCTGCGATAAAATCCACTTCATGATCTATTCCAAAATTGATGTCCGCCACATCCTGCTCCGTTACCGCAGGCAAATCAAGGGGAACACCCGGAAGATTAACCCCTTTCCGGTTAGTCAACTCTCCCCCGAAAACTACTTCACAATCTACCTCCGTGTCCCCTGCCTCGAGAACCTTGAGGCCGATCATTCCGTCGTCGAGCAGAACCATATCCCCTGGCTTGACGGATCGCGGCAGTCCCTTGTAAGTAACCGAGATCCGGTTTTCATCCCCTTCAATCTCTTCCGTGGTCAGGGTCACCCGGGCCCCTTCGCGCAAAAGAACCCTGCCCCCTTTTAAAAGGCCGATCCGGATTTCGGGACCCTTGGTGTCCAGCATGATCGCAAGATTGCTCCCCAGTTCGGCCGCGGCCCGGCGCAGATTGTGAAGGCGCCTTTCGTGCTCTTCGTGGGTGCCATGGGAAAAATTCAGCCGCGCCACATCCATCCCGGCTTTGAGTAACTCCTTCATCACCTCCAGGGAGTCACTGGCCGGCCCGATCGTACAGACAATTTTTGTTTTTCTCATCAGACCCCTCCTCTTCTTTTGGATAAGACTTGCCTGATTGGGGTCAGATCGCGAGAATTCCCGCCAGCTCCCAAATCTCCCGGTCCAGCTCTCTTTTTTGCCTCAAAACCTCTTCCAGTTCCACAGAAACCAGCTTTCCCGCAGCGATCCCCACCATTTTCCCGGTTTCTCCTGACCGCAGTAAATCGACGGCTTTAGCCCCCATCCGGCTTGCGATCACCCTGTCGAGGGCGGTAGGTGTGCCCCCCCGCTGAAGGTGCCCGAGAATTGTGATTCGGGTTTCGAGCCCCGTTCTCTGCCGGATTTCCTCCCCGACGGCCAATCCGCTTGCAGCGCCCTCGGCAACGATGATAATGCTGTGGAGTTTGCCGCGGTTCAGGCCCCGTTCCAGTTTAAAGATAACTTCGTTCATATCGTAGGGAATTTCGGGAATCAAAATGGATTCCGCTCCCCCTGCCAGCCCTGCAAAGAGGGCAATATGCCCGGCGTGACGCCCCATCACTTCAATGACAAAGGTCCGCTCATGGGAGGTTGCCGTATCCCTGATCTTATTGATGGCGTCAACCACGTTGTTGACAGCAGTATCAAACCCGATGCAGTAGTCGGTGCACGGCAGGTCATTGTCAATTGTGGCAGGCACCCCTACGACCCCAATCCCGTGCCTCGCAAGGGCAAGGGCGCCGCGAAAAGAACCATCCCCTCCGATGACAACAACCCCTTCGATTCCCTCCGCCTGGAGGTTGTCCACTCCCCGCGCCTGGCCTTCCGCTGTTTTAAATTCTTCACACCGGGCGGTCCGCAGCATCGTCCCTCCCCGGTGAATGATATCTGCCACCGAACCCAGGGAAAGCTGCACAAATTCTTTCTTTAAAAGGCCGAGGAAACCCCTCCGGATCCCGATCACCTCAAGGCCATGATAAATGGCTTTCCTGACCACGGCTCTGATGGCCGCGTTCATTCCCGGGGCGTCGCCGCCACTTGTGAGAACTCCAATCCGGCTGGCAGGTCGCATCCTCTTCACCCTCTTGGTCTTCTACAGGTTAGTTTTCCCTCTTAATATTTCCCTATGCCGCGGAGGCGGTTCCAGCGGTTTAAAACGAGTTCCTCAGGATCGATCCGCTTCAATTCGTCAAGCCTTTTCCTGAGTTCCTGGCGCAGGTTTTCGGCCGCTCCCTGCGGGTCGCGGTGGGCGCCGCCAAGCGGCTCCGGAATAATCCCATCGATGACACCCAGTTCGAGCAGTTCGGGCGCCGTAAGCTTCAGGGCTGCGGCCGCCTCCGGAGCACGTCCGGCATCCTTCCAGAGGATGGCAGCGCACCCTTCAGGAGAGATTACAGAAAAGATGGCATTCTCGAGCATCAAGAGGAGATCCCCAACCCCCAGGGCGAGGGCGCCCCCGCTTCCCCCCTCCCCAGTGATCACGACGATAATGGGAGTTTTAACCCTGGCAAAGGCAGAGAGGTTGCGGGCAATCGCCCAGGCCTGCCCGCGCTCCTCGGCCCCGACCCCGGAATAAGCCCCGGGTGTATCGATAAAGGAAATCACCGGGCGGCGAAACTTTTCTGCCTGCTGGACAAGGCGAAGCGCTTTCCGAAAACCTTCAGGGTGGGGCATTCCAAAGTTGCGGGCAAGATTTTCCTTTGTATTGTGGCCCTTGACGTGCCCGATGACGGTGACAGGAGAGCCCTCAAACCTGGCGATCCCCCCGACAATGGCAGGATCGTCACCGCTGCACCGATCCCCAAAGAGGGCAAGAAAATCAGTAAAAAGAAATTTAATGTAATCAAGGGTATTGGGGCGCTCCGGGTGGCGCGCCAGCTGGGTGCGCTGCCAGGGGGTAAGGTTCTGATAAATCTCTTTTTTCAGCTCCTGTGCCCTCTTTTCCAGGAGTTCGATTTCGGTTCCCAGATCGATCCCCTTTTCCCCGGCATACTTTTTAAGTTCGGAGATCCGGTTTTCCAGTTCCACAAGAGGCTTCTCAAAGTCGAGGAGCAGATTCGGCAATCCCGCTAACTCCTTTCACCGTGAAGAGAGAGGATGTGCGCTAAAGTCTTCTTCATCTCCTGGCGGGGAACTACAAGATCGACAAAACCGTGGTCGAAGCAGAACTCTGCGGTTTGAAAACCAGGAGGGAGCTTCTCCCTTATTGTCTGCTCCGTCACCCTCCGTCCGGCGAATCCAACCAGCGCCCCGGGTTCTGCAAGAATAATGTCCCCCAGGGCGGCAAAACTGGCGGTGACTCCGCCCGTTGTGGGATCGGTGAGAACCGAGATATACAAAAGCCCGGCCTCATTGAGTCTGGCAAAAGCCGCGCTCGTTCTTGCCATCTGCATTAAAGAAAAAATTCCTTCCTGCATCCTGGCGCCACCAGATGCCGAGAAAATCAAAACCGGCAATCTGCTTTCCAGGGCCCTTTCTGCAAGCCGGACGATTTTTTCTCCGACAATGCTCCCCATGCTCCCCATGATGAAGTGGGGCTCTAAAACACCTACCTGCACCGGCCAGCCTTCAATGGTGCCCGTACCGGTAAGAACGGCCTCCCGCAATCCCGTTTCCTGCTGGGCGCAGGCCAGCTTTTCCCGGTAGTTGGGAAAACCTAAAAGATCAACGGGCGCCAAATCGCCGTCGAACTCTTCAAAACTCCCTTCATCAAGGGTCAAAGCCAGCCTTTCCGGAGCAGTAAGCCGGAAGTGGTAGCGGCACTTCCGGCATACCTTGAGGTTTTTTTCAAGCTCGCGCACATATAAAAGCTCTCCACACTGCGGACACTTGAGCCAGAGGGCTTCCCTTTCCCGCGGAGCGTGATCGGCTTTTACGGTAATGTATCTTTGCTGCTTCCGGAACAGATCCCTGAACAGTCCGCTCCCTCCTTATTCAGGCAACAAATGATACCCGGATTCCGGTTGAGGTTAGACCCCTGCAGAGCCCTGGCGGGGCTCTGCAGGGCAACTGGTGGGTGAGGCGGTTCCAGAAGTGCTGTCTTTTAAACAGGAACAGTGCTGCTTAAAATCTCGTAAGCTTCTTCTGCCTCCGACTCCGGCACCAGAATCTCAACCGCTCCCCCGTCTCCAAAATGAGGGATGCCGGCAGACCGGAGCATTACTAAAAGTCCCTCCGAAGTAAGGATTTCTTTAAGCATCTCGGCAGTTGCCCGGTTTGGTGCAATATAAACTACCGTCCACATCGAATTTTGGCCCCCTCCCCATCCAAAATTCTGGTGGATAAAGCATTCGACCAGACAGCTGAAGATTCCTGCTCGAAGTTTCGTTAAAATGATTGCCCGGCTAGACGGTGGTCTCGAACGACCCAAACTTTGTATAGATAACAGCCCGGCCGCGCACTTTAATCGCCGAGGTATGCTCCGTGAACTGGGCAATCATTACTTCTCCCTTGTCAAGTTTTTCGGTGTGATGGAGTCTGGTATCCTTGCCCCGGGTAAGGCCGATAATGGTAACCCCATTTTCCAATGCCTTCACTGCAATATAATCACCCAGTACAGAGTGTTCAACCACTGCAATCACCGTCCTTCGCCTTATCTTTTTGATGATACCATATTTTTACTGATATTGCAAATTTATCAGGCTGTTGACGCCAGAAACGATTTCTTATCCAGGACCAGGCACGAGCCGGGCCCGCATAATCCTTCGACCTGATAGCACAGTTCTGGCGTGACTTCAACCCAGAAAGAGGAATCGGTTTTAATAAGCTTCTTCTGCTGGACGAAATAAAGAAAGACAGGAGTGGGGCCGCGCTGCTGCATAAAAAGAACGCGCAGCTTTTCAACCACCTCCGGCCTTCCCGCGAGGGGATTAATCCGCACGTAAAGGTACTGCGAGGGTTCCTTTTCAAGGGGCCTCACCTCTTCCCCGAAGATCCGGCAGGATTCTTCCTGCAGACTGACCCGCCCCACCACAATGACAATGGCATCCTCTTTCAGGAAACGAAGCTCTTTTTCGTGCCCGCGAGGGAAGAAAATGACCTCCACACTCCCTCCCAAATCCTCCAGTGCAAAGTAAATGACCCCTTCGCCCCGCTTCGTGGTTGCCCGGTGCAGAGAGGTTATGATCCCTCCCACCGTCACCCGCTCCCCGTCCCTGTACTGAGCAAGCTCGCCAATGTACGCAGAGGTTCTCCCTGCCAGGAGGTCCTGGTAATCTCGCAGGGGATGGCCGCTGACGTAAAAACCCAGGACCTCTTTCTCTCGGGCCAGAAGTTCCTGCATGGGGAATTCGGGAATTGCAGGGTAATTCCGGTTAATTTTGTTCGCCTGCGGCTCTTCAAGGAGATCGAAAAGAGAAACCTGGCCGCTCACCTGGGCCTCCTGATCCCGGCGGTTGGCCTGGGCGGTTTCCATGCAGTCGTCCAGCACCGCCAGCAACTGCGAACGGTAAAATCCCAGGGAATCGAAAGCCCCGCACAGGATCAGGCTTTCAATCACCCGCTTATTCACCTGCCGGAGGTCCACCCGCTGGCAGAAGTCATCCAGCGACTGAAAGGGGCCGCCCGTCTGGCGCGCCTTGATAATCACCTCGACGGCCCCCTCGCCGACGTTTTTTACAGCAGCAAGCCCGAAGCGGATCCGGTTCTCCCCGACGACGGTAAAGTTGACCAGACTCTCGTTGACATCCGGCGGAAGGATTTCGATCCCGAGCCGGCGGCACTCCTGAATGTAGTAGGAAACCTTATCGGAGTTGCTCCGGACGCTTGTCAACAGGGCGGCCATTAAGGCAACCGGATAATGGGCTTTCAGGTACGCAGTCTGGTAGGCGATCAGGGCATATGCTGCAGAGTGGCTCTTGTTAAAGCCGTAACCCGCAAAATGCTCCATCAAGTCGAAGATCTGCCCGGCCAGCCCGGGATCCACCTGGCGCGCTGCGGCTCCGGAAACAAAGGTTTCCCGCAGCCCTGCGATCACCTCCGGCTTTTTCTTGCCCATCGCCCGCCGCAAAGAATCCGCCTGGGCCATGGTAAAACCTGCAAGCTCACAGGCGATCTGCATAACCTGCTCCTGGTAGAGAATTACTCCGTAGGTTTCGCTCAAAATCGGTTCCAGGGCAGGGTGAAGGTACTGGACCGGAGTCTGACCGTTCTTGCGGTTGATAAAATCCTCCACCATCCCGCTCCCCAGGGGGCCGGGCCGGTACAGGGCAACCAGGGCGATTAAATCCTCAAAACGCTCCGGTTTCATGCTTTTGAGGAGGTGCCGCATCCCGGTGCTTTCCAGCTGAAAAACCCCTACCGTTTCCCCTGATGCCAGAAGCTCATAGGTCAACCGGTCATCCAGGGGAAACTGGTCCGGATTCAGCCGGATCTTATTCATTTCGAAGACGATCTCCAGCGTGTTGTCGATCACGGTAAGGGTGCGGAGGCCAAGCAGATCCATTTTTAAAAGCCCGATTTCCTCGACGATTTCCTTTGGGAACTGGGTCGTCACGGTGTCTCCGGTTCGCTGCAACGGGACGTAGTTGATCAGGGGTTCCCTGGAAATCACGATTCCTGCAGCGTGTGTCGAGGCATGGCGCGGCATCCCTTCAATCGCCCGCGCCAGCTCCACCAGGTTCCGGACCTCCGGGTTTTCATCGTAGAGCTGCCGGAGCTCGGGAGAGGTCTGCAGGGCCCTCTCCAGGGTCACCCCAAGCTCCTCGGGAACGAGCTTTGCAATGCGGTCCACTTCCGCAAGGGGGAGATTCAGCACCCGCCCCACGTCCCGGATCGCTCCCCGCGCCATCATCGTTCCAAAAGTGATAATCTGGGCAACGTGATCAGACCCGTATTTCTCCACGACATAATCGATGACCTCTTCCCGCCGCTCGAAGCAAAAGTCGATGTCGATATCGGGCATGGTAATCCGTTCCGGGTTGAGAAAACGTTCGAAAAGGAGGCCGTACTTCAGGGGATCGATGCTGGTAATGCCGAGGGCATAAGCCACCAGGGACCCCGCAGCCGAGCCCCGCCCCGGCCCCACGATAATCCCTTTCCGGCGCGCCCAGTTGACGAAATCCTGGACGATCAGAAAATACCCGGCAAATCCCATTTTGCAGAGCACCTGAAGTTCGTATTCCAGCCGCTCCCGCGCCCCGGGTGGAATCTCTCCGTGGTAGCGCTGTTCCAGACCCTCCCAGCAGAGCTTTTTTAAATAAGAATCCAGATCGTATTCATCCGGGACCCGGTATTCGGGGAGGTGCATCTGGTTGAAATCCAGCTCCACCCGGCAGCGCTCGGCGATTTCCCTCGTCCGCCTGACCGCCTCCGGGTCCCCGGGGAAAAGGGCCGCCATTTCCGCCGCAGATTTGAGATAAAACTCCTGGGTCGGGAAGCGCAGGCGGTTCTCATCCTGAACGGTTTTACCCGTTTGGATGCAGAGAAGAATGTCATGCACTTTTGCATCTTCTTTTCGGATGTAGTGGGCATCGTTGGTCACTACCAGAGGAATCCCCGTCGCCCGGGCAATTTCCCTCAAACCGGCGTTGACCCGCTGCTGTTCCGGCATCTGGTGGTCCATCAGTTCCAGGAAGAAATTATCGGGACCGAAGATTTCCCGGTAGGCTTCGGCCGCCTCCCGCGCCTTTTCCTCCTCGCCGGAAAGGATTGCCGCAGGCACTTCTCCTGCCAGACATGCACTCAGAGCAATTAAGCCTTTGCTGTGCCGGGCCAGCAGTTCCCGGTCGACGCGGGGCTTATAGTAAAAACCCTCCAGGTAAGCAGCAGAGACTAAAGCGAGCAGATTTTTATAACCGGTCTCGTTTTCTGCAAGGAGAGTCAGGTGGTACTGAGAATCATCAACATGGGGCACCCGGTCAAAGCGCGTCCTTGTTGCTACATAAACCTCACAACCCAGAATTGGGTGGATTCCGTGCTCCTTAGCCAGCTTGTAAAAGTCAATCACGCCGTACATCACCCCATGGTCTGTCAGGGCAAGGGCCGGCATTCCCATCTCCGCAGCCGTTTTCACCAGATCCTTTAGGCGGGCTGCCCCGTCCAGCAGGCTGTATTCACTGTGAACGTGAAGGTGGACGAAACTTTCGCTCATCCTGAACTACCCCGCAATTTCGATAAGATATATTTCAAGAGGCCAGGAGAGATCCCCGGCGCAACCCGGATTCTGCTTCTACACCGGACTTTCATCAAGACGCAAACTGCTTAAAAAAGCCGCCAAATCCTGAAAGGAACCCCGGTAATCGGTTTCGATGGGAAGCCCGCGCGGGTTCAGGAGCCAGTCCTCCACGAGAAAAGTCGTGACCCCCAGCTTCCTGGCAGCGAGATCCTCCTCAACATCGTTCCCGATCATCAGGCAATCCTGCGGCCTGACGCCCAGGCAAGAAATGACCTCCTGATAATACTCCAGGCGCGGCTTGCAGAAGTGGCTGTTTTCATAAGTTGTCACAAGGGCGTAGGGCAGATCCCCGATTTCCACCCAGTTCATGCGCTCCTGGATGGCTCTCTCGGGAAAAACGGGGTTGGTGGCAATCACAACCTGAAAACCTCTTTCAAAGAGGCGTTCCAGTAAAGGACGCGCCAGAGGGTTGGGGTGAATGCAGCGCTTCAGGCTGGCGAAATCAAAAGCATAAAATTCATCAAACATCGGGACGAGAACCTCCTCGGGAAGGCTGACACGGGGAAGAAAATGAGACCAGAAAACCTCTTTGTTTGTCTTTTCGGGGTTGGTGTCGTTAATCATGGCCATTGTCCCGTAGAGAATGTCCTGGATTAATTTCTCGGGAGGAATGAGATGGGCAAACTTGCGGGTTACGGCTCGAAAGTACTCTTTCATAAAGATATCCATGTTCATCGGCAGCAGAGTGCCGTCAAGATCAAAGAGCAGAACCTTAAACACAATACTCCCTCCCGGGCTTTCTCGGAAATTTTATTTTGGAATAGTCTAGCATATCCTACCAGGCAAGACAAGCTTCCGCATGAAGGGCTCTTGCGGTGCCGCACAAACGGGAGGCAGAAAAGAAATCATCGGGGGAATGGCCCGCCAGGCACCACAGGGGGCAGCGAGATGCTCCCTGCAACGTCGGGCCTGCGCCCGGGAGATTGAACGGCAGGTTAAAAAAATAAATGGTCGGGATGACTGGATTTGAACCAGCGACCTCACGGTCCCGAACCGTGCGCTCTGACCAAGCTGAGCTACATCCCGACTCCGGCAACTATAATTTTAACCCTTTTCCCTTCCTCCGTCAAGAATTTCGGTGCCACTTCGAGGAATTCAGAACTTCCCCCGGAGGGCGGCTCCCGTGTCCTCCTTTCCTTATTTTCCCGTTTCCATCGGTCGATTTTGCCTTTCTCAAAGCACCCTTTCTGCTGGGAGAAACAGAAGAGCTTTCCTGTGAAAGGCCCTCGATACAGGAAGATTTGCCTCATTAAGGCCTTTCAGCGGCGTGTCAAGGCCACGAAAAAGACCAGCACGCCCAGAAGAAAGCGGTACCAGACAAAAGGGGTGTAATCCCTGGTCTGCACATAACGGAGCAGAAAGCCGATGCTGGCAATCCCCGCAGCAGCAGAAACGACAACACTTACCAGAAAGGGAAGGTTGACCATGTCCGGGCGTGCCATCAGATCCGGTACCTTCAGGAGCCCTGCCCCAAAAATAATCGGCGCCGAGAGGAGAAACGAAAACCGCGCCGCTCCTTCCCGCGTCAATCCGGCAAGCAACCCGGCGGTCATCGTGACACCTGAACGAGAAACTCCCGGAACAATCGCCAGGGCCTGGGAGAACCCGATCAGCAAACTCTGCCAGAGGCCAACCCGTTCTATTTCCACGCTTTTGGCCCCTTTCCGGTCGGCCCAGTATAAAATCAGGCCCATGGTAATCAACATGATCCCTACAAGCACCGGGGTCCGGAAAACGGTTTCGGCCCAGTCTTCAAACAGGTAGCCGAGGGCTGCCCCCGGAAGAGAAGCCAGGACCAGATACCAGAAGAGGCGGCCCTCCGGATCGCGTAATCCTTTTCCCGCCCCCAGCAAAAGGTTAAACCAGTCCCGCCAGAAATAGGCAACTACGGCTACCAGTGTTCCCAAATGAAGGGCAACATCTACAGCAAGCCCCTGGTAGGTCCAGCGGAAGAACCAGGGAACCAGCACCAGGTGGGCAGAACTGGAGATAGGCAAAAACTCACCAAACCCCTGCACCAAACCGAGGACAACCGCCTGCCAGATTGTCACCGCAGAACCTCCTTGAAATCAAGTGCTACCGAATGCGTCTTGCGCTGCTTCTTCCCTGCTGCATCTCCACCAAATAGGCAACATCGGCCGAGTCCGCCAGGTGCTGGTTGTGGGAAACCATAATGATCTGGCGGCCGAGGCTCTGGCTGAAACTCTTTAAGAAGCGGGCCACCTGGGGCGAAAATTCCTCGGAAACATGTTTTGCCGGTTCATCCAGGATTACAGGCCCCCCCAGAGGAGGACGGAAGGCATGCAGAAGGGCAAGCCGCAGGGCAAGGGAAATCACATCAACCACCCCGCCCCCTCGTGCATCCTGGGGAGTGGTTTCGACCTTGAAATCTCCGCCATAGGTGGAGCAAACGTAAAACTCCGCTTCGGGCCGGTCCCTCTTCTCTTCCACCTTCACCCTGAACTCCAGATCCCCTCCGAAAACAAACTGCAGGGCCTGGGTAACAAGAAACTCCACCTGGCGGCGACCCTGTTCCCGCGCGTGTTTTGCCGCCTCCAATAGGAGGAGGCGCACCTTTTCCAGGCATTCGATTTCTTCCCGAACCTCTCGGAGGCGATTCTCCAGGGCGGCTTTTTCCTGGAGGAGCTTTGCCTGTTCCCCCCGCTGCCTGTGGTAAAGGGCTTTCATAAGTTCAAGGGAATTTTTCAGAGAAGCCAGATTCTGTCTCACTCAATCCGCTCCTTTTCCAGGAGATCCCAGGGGACCAGCTTCCGGGCCTCCTCGAGAAGCCGGTTCAGCTCGCCTTTCAATGCCGCAATTTTCTCGCCCAACTCCTCGGGTTTGACGCCGTATTCCGCTGCCTTCTGGTAAAGCTTTTCCCGCTGCTTCTCAAGCAATTCCTTCTGGCTCAGGGCGCGCGACCTCAGGTCGCGGGACCTGCGCAACGCCTCCTTCAGGTGGTTGACCTGCTTTTCGTACAGAACCTGCTCTTTTTGCTCCTGCAAAATTTCTCCTCCTCCCGGTATCCTCTTACTGGTATTCGGCAAGCACCCGCGCCACCGCCTCCTGCGTCAGTTCCCCAAAGCAGACGGGACACCTCCCAAGCTTTGTGAGAAGCAGGCGAAAATCCGCAAGGTGCTTCTCCATCTCCTTCTGGCAACGCGCAACGGCAGCACAGGCTCCCCGGTACTCCCGCTCGTGGTCCTGCCAGGCTTTCCACATCTCCTGGTAAATCCGGATCTGCTGGACCAGATCTGAAATGAGGGTCACCTGTTTTTCCGCCCTCTCCAGCGCTCCGGTGCGCTCCACAACGCGGGCCGCCCTGACAAGGAGAGTCGCAACGGCATCCGCCTCCCGGGCAATCTGGAGGAGGTCGTTTAACTGCCCGGTAAGCACCTCCAGCTTCGCCGCAAGAATTTCCGCAGCAGGAACCGAACTCGTTTTTTCAAGAATTTCTTCCACCTTTTTCAACTGAAGTTCGGTCTCCTCCATTTCGGCGCAGAGGAGCACCAGGTCCCTGTATTCCTGCAGGCAAGCTTCAAGCCCCTGGAGCCGGGCCTCGGCCTGATCCAAAAGGGCGAGCGCCTCAAGGCGGCTCTCCACCTCCTTCAGGGCGCTTTCCAGTTCATTCCACTGGTTCTGGATCTCATTCAGAGCATCAATGGTGTTGGTGATTGCTTCTGCCCTGGCAGCCGCTTCTTCCAGATCCCGGATCTGGGCTTCAAGGCGGGGCAGATGATCGTAGGCATGAAGGGCTGTTTCCAGATTTTTAAGGTTGAGACTGCACCGGTTTTCCTCCTCGCGCAGGCGCCTGAGGTCCGTCCCCACGGATTTCTGGGCCCAGTCGAGGATGTGCACGCCACCCAGCTGCCCGATCACCTTGGCCCGGACCGCGCCGTTCTCGGCCAGGAGAAAGGGTGCTTCCAGCTGGCCCCCCAGGTTCAATTCAACCCTGTTGCGCTCATCTATGAAAACCTTCCGGACTCCCGAAGCGAGGATGATTTCGTGCGGAACATCCCCTCCGAAACCCTCGTAAATTTTCTCTTCCTCACCAGGCCGCTGCAAAATGTAGCGGTTCTTCCCTCCTGTATCCCGGAGGCGCTGCAATTTCGTCCCGTCGTCGAATTCCACGAGCACGCGCACAGCGCGCGCCCCAACGCGGATAAAGTTCGCCCCCTTGGGCTCGTTGTAAAAAAGCCAGCGGAGCGCCCTGACCAGAGCAGATTTCCCGTAGTCGGAAGGGCCTACAATTACATTCAAACCCGGTTCCAGGGTAAGCTCTGTATGCTCGTGGGACTGGAAATTGTCCACAACGACTCTGCGCAGGAAACTCACGCTTCTTCCTCCTCCCCCCGCGCCAGCGCCTCCTCGGCCCGGGCAATGCGCCTTAACGCTTCTTCTCTCACCCTCTGGTCAAGCTTTTCTGCCCGGACGATTTCTTCAATCAAAAGGCGGACATCGGTGCGCTGGTAAGAGCCGGCAGCCTTGACCTCCGCAAGATATCCGGCCAGCCGCTGTTCCCGAAAAGCAGCCTCTTCCAGATGGCTCCGATCGAGGACTTCTTCACCCGGAGGGGCGCTTATCAGGCGGATCTTTTCGTAAACGGGCCTGCTTCCGGAAAAATCGATCAGGACCACCTGAACCGGCCTCCTCATTTCGGCGGGGTGGCTTGAAAGCCGGGCGAGCGCGCCTGGATTGAGAAAGAACTTGCCATCTCTTTCTGTGTCCGGAAAGCCCAGGTGGTTGTGGCCCGCCAGGGTAAAATCGGCTTCCGTTTCCCAGATCTGCTCGACCAGGGTGTAAAAGGGGCCGGGGAAGCAGACGCGGTCCAGCAGCATCCCGTGCACGAGGTGAATCGCAAAATCGCAATCTTTTTTTTGCACCACATAATCCTTTTTCGGATCCCGGCGGTCCATCTCAAAATGGTACCCCTGGCCCGTCAGCTGAACGCGGATCCCGTTTTTTTCTAAATAGACAGGCTCCCTTCCGACCAGATGTACAATTCCCAGGCGCGCTACAAAACCCAGCATCGTCCGGGGCAGCGTCTCCTGGTTGTGTCCGAAAAGGTCGTGGTTTCCGGCAATGGTGTAAACCGGCGCCGGGAACTGCTGGTAAATCTCGAGGAAATCGGCGCAGACACTGAGGGACGGTGCAGGAACATCGAAAAAATCCCCTCCGTGCAAGATGTAATCAACCTCCCGCTCCCGGGCAATTTCCACTACCTCCCGGAGTTTGGCCGCCAGGGTGGCGGGAAAATTGTCTTTCCGGTTCGCAGGGGTTGTACCCCTTTTGTGATCGTCGGTAAGAAACAAAAACCGCATTTTAGATTTCTTCCTCACGCAAAGAGTAGGTGGGGCCGAAGGGCCCTTCTTCCTTTTCAAGCCTTCCGGCAGCAGCAAATTCTTCCAGCCACTCCCAGACCTCGTTAAAGGTGACGGGCCGGTTCAGGGCGCGCTCGAATTCGGGGAGGTACAAATTAACCTGCCCGGCGTGCAACGGCAAATACTGCACCAGCAGGCGCCAGATCTCCTCGCGGGCCGTCTGGGATTCCTCCTCCAGCTCGGCAAAAGGATTTGCCGCATGGGGGGGCCTGGTCCGGGCGCAGCGGATCCGCACCGCAACCGTCCTTCCCACAACAGCAGAGGAGATAAAAGCCGTACCCGAACTCAGATAGGGGAGGCGCTCCGCCTCTTCACGCGTGATATCGGTTTCTTCCTTGATGACACCGATATCGGTAGCCCTCACCGTCCTGAAAATGATTTTCGTGTTCAACTGGGCGGTGACAGTCTCGTCAAGAAGGGCCGGGCGCTGGGTGGCCAGAACCAGGAAAACCCCGTACTTCCGGCCCTCCTGAGCCACTTCCCGGAAAATCCCGCGCGCCGGAGCGTTGATTTCAAAACTCTTTGGGGCAAAATGATGGGCCTCATCGGTAACGATTAAAAAAGGCGGAAACCTCTCTCCGGGTGCCTCCCCCCGCTGCAGGGCATCCTGGTAGCCCCGCCGGAGCCGGTACAGCTTCCGGATGAGGTAAGCACTGAAAACCGTGAGGAGCCAGATGGGGCCCCGAATCACGGTCAGGCGGCGGTGCTTCAAGGCGTTGATGATCGGTTCGATGTTCTTTTGAAAGATTCCTTCCCGTTCCAGGCGGTAAAGACGCCACCGGATCCCCCGCAGGCTGCTGGGATGGCCGGCCTGACGCGCCATGGCTTCCAGGGATTTTTCATAGCGGGAGTTCTCTCCGTACCTGCGCCTGATGCGCTCCCGCGTCTCTTCTTCCCTCTCGGCCAGGCCGATCAGATCTTCGAGTTTCTGGGAAAAACTTACAAAGGAATCCCGCTCCTGGTGGATCGCCTTCAGGGCGTTATCCATTCCCTCGGTATAGTTCGCGCCTGCCGCCTGGATAAGGGAGGCGAGGTCGTTGCTTGTCAGGTCTTCAAAACTTACCCCGGTGTCGCGGCCGACGGTCAGGATTTCGGTTCGGGAAGCAAAAGAATCGACCCACTCCCTCTCCATCCCTTCGAAGGGTGTGGCAAAGCTCATTTCGTAATGGGGATCGAAGACCAGGGCAGGTATTCTCTTTTCTAAAACCTCCTCCAGAATCACCCGCATCCCGAAGGATTTTCCCGAGCCCGAACCCCCGAAGATCCCGATATGAGGGTACTCCTGCATGGCGCGGTAATCGAAGACAAAGGGCACCCCGCTCTGGGGCAAAATCCCCTGCCCTTTTATGTAAAGGGGAGCAATTTCCCGGAGTTCTTCAGGCAGCCCCGCTTTCAGCTCCTCCGTTCCCAGAAGCACGCCCAGGACGAAACCTGAAGCAGGATGGCACGGCAGCAAAAGGTCCCTGACCTCGGCGAACTCCGGCACCCGGACGCGCGCTCCAACCGCCACCGGGGCGGGAAGGTCGTTCAGAATCCGGAGCTTCGCAAGGTGGATTGTTTCTTCCCCCAGATTGAAACCGACCTGCTCCAATCCCTCCCAGACCTCGGGATCGATTAAAGGGCTGCGCTCCAGGGTGAGAGGGATGAACCTGTTGAAGGACCTGGTCTCAACAACCTCCCCGCGGGGGAATCCGTGCTCCGGGTCGTCCACAATCAGGACTTCGTTGATCCGGAATTTCCGCTCCCGGGATGCCACGTATACATACTGCTGGGTTGTTACTCCTACCACCTGCATCCAAAAGCCCTCCTAAAGATCCCGCCGCGCCCGCAAGGGCCGCAGGAAGAGTTCGGTCACCGCAGGATCCAGATAATTCGCGATCAGAACCTCCACCTGGTCCCGCGTGAACCGGACCTCGGCATCGACAATATCAAGCCAGAGGGGAAAACCCCTTCCGTGTTCCGGGGTAATGGTGTAAAGAAAGTTCAGAGCCGTCGCAAGGTCTCCTCTCTGCTCGGGAAGATAGTCGACCGCAATAACCTGAGGGTGGGAAGCAAGGCGCACGTAAACCCGCCCCACCTTTTCGCGCCCTTCTTCCCTTAGCTGAAACCCCTCCCCCGGCCGCAGCAGGCTGTACAAAATCTCCCGGTCCGCCATCATTCCGGCCCCGAGATCCCTAAAGGAACTGGTTGCAATCTCCTCGGTTACTCCCAGCAGCAAAGTCCGCCGGCTCAAGGCGCACGACTTTAACTCTTCCCAAACCAGCGGTGCATGGGCCTCGAGCCTGGCAAAAGCCCCGTCCCACAAAAGGAGGCGGGGGTGTTCTTCTTCCAGGGCGCGCCTTCCTGCTTCCGCTTCGAGGGCAGCGAGGGTTTCCCAGCGGAGGCGCGCCAGGGCCTCCTCAGGGTCAAGACCGGTCTTCACCTTCTCCTCCACCTTTGCCCGGTGCTCCGGCAGAAGGGGGGAAAAGATCCGGTGGGCCCAGAACCGCTTCCCTTCTGCGCCGGCCCTGCAGGAGCGGGCAAGGGCCCGGAAAAAGGTTACGGTGTAGGGGAAAGCGGCACCAAAAGTGTTCAGAGAGCCGTCAACTCCCACAAGGGAGGAGCCCCGAAAAAATTCCTGGATTTCCCCGCCGCTGAGGCGGCAGAGGGAGAAAAAGCTCCCCTTTTCGCGGGCTTTGCGCCGCCGGGCCTCCCAGCTTCCCCGCGCCTCTTTCCGCCGCTGCAAAAATCCATTGAGCTCTTTTAATTCCGAAGCCAGTCCTGCTATCTGGAAAAAAATGAGATCCCCTCCTTTTCTTCAATCCTTATTCTACCACAAAGTGCAGCGCCGGGAACCAGGCTTTTTCACCGACTCCGGAGAACGCTTCCGGACCTCACATCTGTTAAAAGCCTCTCTCTTAAAGCCGGCTTTCCGTTCACAAAAACGTACTCCAGAACATGTTCCTTCCCGGTTCTTCTCACAACCAGGATGTCTGCATAATAAGAAGGAGCAAGCATCCCCCGCCCCTCCAACCTGAAAAAGCGGGCCGGCAAAAAGCTCAACCTCCAGACCTTTTCTTCCAGCGGCCGCGCCCCCAGGCGGCCTTCCTCCTCCCGTAAAAGGTTCAAATAAGGACGGGGGGCTTCTCCGGAATCGGCGTATACCGCCTGCCAGCAGAAAGAAGAGAGCGAGGCCAAGGCCTTTTCTCCCCCCGCCTCATTCAGTTCAACCTGAAGCTCTTTCCCCTGCAGCTGCCGCGCGAGGGCCGCGACCGGCAAGCCTCGTTCCCGGGCCGCCCCGGCCAGGCTTTTCCCACGCAGCTCCGCAAGCTCCTCCGGAACCCTGGCAAAGACCAGGTCCCCGGGATCGAAACGCCCGAGAGCCCGGTCGAAGCGGTGGCGCGGCCCCCCTGTGAGGAGAAAGGGGTTGAGGTCTCCCCTCACCTCTACCCCTGCTGCAGCCGCCCGTTTAAGCTCCCCGCTGACATTTGCAGCCAAATCGGAGGAAACTCCCTTCGGGAGGCGAAAATGCCTGAGATAAGGCTGAAAGGGAATGCGCCGCGCCTCCCGAACCACCTCCTGGAGCACCTCCAGGAGGTTGTTTTCCTGGAAAAAAACCTCCTCCGGCAAACCCAGCACCAGCAGCGGGGGAGGCGCGAAATTTGCCAAAACCTTCTCGATTTCCTCCCAGGTCCAGCAGGCGCCGGGCAGAGAGTTGAGGTCCAGGGAAAATCCCAGCGCACCCTCCGCCAGGCCCTTTTGGGCCAGCCCCCGCAGGGTTTCCAGGGCGGGAGGGCTGATCGGCCGCGGCCCTTTCTGGACGATCCCCCTGAGGGTCCCCAGGCCGAAGAGGGTTCCGTAGTTGAGGCGGGGATTGCTCTGTGCAACAAGATTCAGATGCTTTTCGATCTCCGCGGGAGCATTCCCATCTCCCCCGCCGATGACGGTTGTCACTCCTGCCCTGATGAACTCTTTCTGTTTTTCCTCTTGGGGAAGAAGGCCCGGCCGGAGCGCCACAAAGCCCGGCAGGAGCAGTGCGCCCCGGACATCAATCACCCGCGTCCCGGGTGAGGGTTCGATCTCCCGGCCCACGGCGGCAATCTTCGCCCCCCGGATCAGGACATCGGCGGGGTAGGCTTTCCGGCCGGAGCCGTCCACAACAATGCCGCCCCGCAAAAGGGTTTCGTGCCAGGTGGCCCCCTTCGCCTCCCGAAGGAGAAAATACCAGAAGTTATAGCTGATGATAAAAAGGGCCGTCAGAAAAACCAGGAAAAAACTCGGGCGTCTCAAAAAAACAACCCCCTGCCTTCTTCCTCTCGTACTTTTACGGCAGGGGGGGTGAAAAATCCTTTTTTCTCAGGGGCCGAATTATCCGTAGCGGAAGATTACACCGAAGGAGCCGCGGGGGTAGTTCCAGGTCAGGGCCCCCTTCGGGCAGACCACCCGGCAGGCGCCGCACTCCAGGCACCCGGCGTAGTCGAAGTTAATCTCCTCCCCGTTCCAGGTGTAGAGCCCCGCGGGGCAGACGAAGGTGCAGGGCTTAACCGAGCAGCTCCTGCAGATGTCCCTCTTCAGTACAATATGCGGTTCTTCGTGGTCAACCTCGAATTTATTCAGGGCAAGGCGCTCCGAAATACTCAGGCGCTTCATATGCTTCTCGCCCCCTTCCAGGCATCCCGTATCAGCTGGATGAGGGAAACGCGCCGCTTCAGGTGCTCTATCGCCATCCGGCGCACGGGCTTCGGCCTGGCCCCCCTCACCTTGAAGAGGTCGGCCATCATCTCCACCACCAGCTCCGGGTAGGTGGTGTAGAGCCGCGGCGTTTCCAGGAAAGCAGGAGCGTTTCTGTAGGCCTCGAGGTCCCAGGAGACATGAGTCTCCCGCAGCATCTCTTCGTAGATTTTCAGGGTGGCGGCGCTGAAGTCCCCCTTCTCTCTGGCGGCAAGAACTGCCCGGGCCGCCGTGGCCCCGGCGGTTACGGCCAGATCCATCCCCCGCACCATGAAGCCGGTGTTGATGACCATTCCGGCAGCGTCCCCGCACACCAGCATCCCTCCCGCAACCAGCCTGGGCTGCATGGCAAGACCCCCCTCGGGGACGAGGTGGGCGGAGTATTCCACAACTTCCCCACCCGCAAGCAGCGGCCTGACCGCCGGGTGGAGCTTGAAGTCCTCCACGGCCTCGGGTACGCTCACACCAGCTTCAGAAAGGGCGTGCAGGGAAAAGACGAGGCCGAGAGAGATGCTCTCCCTGTTGGTGTAGAGGAAGCCCCCGCCCTGAACCCCCCTGGTGCAGGCACCCACAAAGAGGCGGGCGGCCCCTTTTCCTTCCCCCAGGCCGAAGCGGTCCTCGATGGCTCTGGCGGGAAGGGCAATAACCTCCTTGACGCCGACCGAGACGTACCGGGACGGAAGTTCACCCCGCAGGCCGCCCTTCCGGGCAAGGAGGGAATTGACCCCGTCGGCCGCGATGACCACATCGGCCAGGATCTCGTCCTCCCCGGCCCTGATCCCGCAGACCCGGTCGCCGGAGAGCAAAAGGTCGTCGACGCGGACCCCGGTAGCCAGCACCGCCCCGGCCTCTTCGGCCTTGCCGGCCAGCCAGGCATCAAAGTCGGCCCGGAGCACGGTGAAGGAGTGGTCGGGGGGCTCGCCCAGTTCGGGAGAGGCGAGGCTCACGGTCACCGCCCCGCCCTCGGTTAAAAAGCAAAGCTCCTCCTTCTCCACACAGCGCTCCACCGGCGCTTCTTCCCAGAAGTTGGGAATAATTTTGTGGAGGGAGTGGCTGTAGAGGCGCCCCCCCATCATATTTTTGCTTCCCGGCGCAGGGCCCCGCTCCACAAGGAGTACCTCAAGACCCTGGCGGGCAAGCTCAAGGGCCGCCGTGCTTCCTGCAGGCCCCGCCCCTACAACAATGCAGTCGAATTTTTCCTCGCTCAACCGGGTCACCCCAACTTTTTAAGAAGCCCTGGCTTCTTTAATCTTTTTGATGAGTTCCGGAATCACCTGGTAGAGGTCGCCCACGACCCCGTAGTCGCAGGCCTCGAAAATGGGGGCGTCCTCGTTTTTATCGATTCCGACAAGCACCCTCGCGTCGCGGCACCCGGCCAGGTGCTGCACCTGGCCTGAGCTTCCCACACTGAGGTAAAGGTGCGGCTTCACGATCCGCCCGGAAATCCCTATGTAGGAGTCCTCGGGAAACCAGTGGTAGCCCTCCTCTTCGGCCACGGGCCGGGTGCAGGCAAGAACGCCGCCCAGGAGCTCCGCAAGCTCTTCGAACATGGCAAGATCTTCCTTTTTCTTGACTCCCCGCCCGATGGTGATCACCACCTCGGCAGATTCGAGATCGGCCGACTCCCTCGCGCGGGCCCTGCGCTCAAGGACGCGGATGCGCCCCGGCATGCCGTCCGTTTCCACGATTGCGGCCCCTGCCTCACCTGAAGCCGGAACCTCCCAGGTGCGGCCCGGAACGGTCACTACCGGAATCCCGGAAACAAAGGTGCCCGTGCTCACCGCGAGCCCGCCGTAGACGAGCCGGCGCACGGCAATACCGTCAGCAACGCTTTCAATAACCGCCTCGGTTGCCAGGCCGGAATCCAGGGCGGCAGCCAGGAGCGCAGCCAGGGTCTTGCCGCGTTTCGTCGCTCCCACCAGGATCAGGTCTGCTCCTTCCATTTTTATAAGTTCAAACAAGGGCCGGTACAGATCTTCCACCGCAGCCCCGTTTTCCAGATTAAAGCAGTACACCTTCCCGGCGCCTGCTGCGGCTGCAGCCTCTGCTCCCTCGCGCGATCCAAGCGCGGCTGCGGTCACGACCGCACCTTCCCCGAAAAGACTCCTGGCGCCGCCCACCAGCTCCGCCAGTATTTTCGGCTGCTCTGATATTGCCCAAACCTTCTTCTGCAAGATTTTTCCCTCCCGCTTGCTAGATCAGGCCTTCTTTCACCAGAGCCTCCACCAGTCTGACAACAGCCTCGGCGGGATCTCCCCTGAATACGACCCGCTTCCTGTCCGTAACCGCTCCTCTCAGCGACCTGACTTCAACCGCAGCGGCAAGGGCATCGCCTCCCAGGCCGAGGTCCGCCAGAGACCAGATGTGCATCGGTTTTTTGCCGGCCGCCATCACCTGCTTCAGGCTGGGAATGCGGGGCTGGTTAACTTCTCCGGTAACCGTCACCACCGCCGGAAGCTCCACCTCCACAATCTCCAGCCCGTCCTCCAGCTTTCTTTCGGCCCTCAAAGTATCGCCGGTAATCTCCAGTTTGCTCACATAGGTTACCACCGGCCAGCCCAGCAGCACGCCCAGGCGGGGCCCCACCTGCTGGGCGTAGTCGTCGCTGGCTCCCTCCCCGCAGAGCACCAACCGGCAGTCACCGATTTTCTCAAGGGCGCGCGCCAGGACCCGTGCCGTTACCCGGGGATCGGCTCCCGCCAGGCTTTCGTCTTGAACAAAGTAAACCTCGTCAAGACCCCGGGAGAGGGCATCCTTCAGGGAAGCCTTCGCCTGAGCCGGTCCGGCAGTCAAACCGAAAACCGCGGCGCCTCCGGACCGCTCCTTGATCCGCACCGCTTCCTCGATGGCGTTCCGGTCGTAGTCGCTGATTTTCCAGGCAGCCCGGTCTGTGACAAGGGCCCGGTCTTCAGGGTTAATTCTGATGTCCCGCTCGTCCAGGACGTATTTATAGCAGGCAACGATCCGCAAAATCCGGTCACTCCTCCGCTAAAAATTAGGGCCGGAGGGAGACCTTTATCCGGCCCTTCGGCTGACATCAACAACGCTGCCGGAGCTACTCGAGAAGGGCCCTGCTGATCACCAGCTTTTGAATCTCCGAGGTCCCTTCTCCGATTTCGGTCAATTTGGCCTCCCGCATGTAGCGCTCCACCGGGAAGTTCTTCGTGTAGCCATACCCGCCGTGGATCTGAACCGCCTTCGTCGAGCACCACATTGCTACCTCGGAGGCGTAGTACTTGGCCATCGCCGCCTCCTTGCTGAAAGGCTGCCCGGCATCCTTTAGAGAGGCCGCGCGGTAGGTGAGGCTCCGGGCGGCCTCGATCTTCGTTGCCATTTCGGCAAGGTAAAAGGCAATCGCCTGGAAGGAGGCAATGGGGCGCCCGAACTGCTTGCGCTGCTTGGAAAACTCGATGGAGGCATCGAGGCTGGCCTGGGCAATCCCCAGCGCCATCGCCGCGATGGCAATCCGCCCCCCGTCGAGGGCCTTCATAAAGGTGGAAAAACCTTTGTTGAGCGGCCCCAGCAGGTTTTCTGCAGGGATCCGGCAGTTCTCCATGACCAGTTCGCCGGTTGCCGAGGCATGGAGGCCCATTTTCTCCTCAAGCTTCCCGATGGAGAAACCGGGAGTCCCCTTTTCGATGATAAAGGTGCTGATCCCCCGGACCCCGGCCTCCCTGTCAGTTTTGGCGGCAACCACGTAGATTTCGGCAGGGCCGCAGTTGGTAATGAAGCACTTTGTCCCGTTTAAAACCCAGGCATCTCCGTCTCTCTCCGCACTGGTTGCCAGGGAGCCGGCATCGGACCCCGCGCCCGGCTCTGTAAGGCCGAAGGCTGCAAGCTTTTCCCCGCGGGCGGCCGGGACCAGGTACTTCTGCTTCTGCTCCTCGGTTCCTGCAATCATCAGGGCATCCGTACCGAGCTTATGCGCGGCAACGATGATCCCCATCGCGGCGTTCGCCCGCGAAATCTCCTCGATTGCAATGGCGCAACTCAGCATGTCGCTCCCTGCCCCGCCGTACTCCTCGGGAACCATGATCCCCAGCAAATTCAGTTCTGCCGCCCTTTTGACCAGATCCCAGGGGAAGGCCCCGGTCTCGTCCATCTCTTTGGCGCGGGGGGCCAGTTCCTTTTCCGCAAACTCCCGCACGGTCCGCCGCATCAATTCATGTTCCTCACCCAACAGGTAAGCCATTTCCAGTTTCGCCTCCAGTTTTAAGATTATTAAATAATACCTTTCTCCCTAAAGGCGTCGATTTCTGCCTTGCTGTAACCCAGGATCTTCGAGAGGATTGCCTCCGTATCCTGTCCGACCGACGGTGCACCGCGCCAGACTTTTCCCGGCGTCTTGCTCAGCTTCGGAATCACACCGAGCGCCTTAATCTTCCGCCCCAGGGTCTGGTCCTCGTATTCGATGAAGTTTTCCCGCGCCTGCCAGTGGGGATTTTCGGCAGCGTCCCGGGCATCGCAGACCACAGAGCACGGAACCTTGTATTTTGCCATATGTTCTTCTACTTCTTTGGCGGTGCGGGCGCCGATCCACTCCCGCGTCAGGCGGTCGAGTTCCTGTCCTTTTTCAGACGCGACAGCTTCCACCGATGAGGCGCATTCCTTCCAGGTATAGTAGTTGGGGTCAAGGCCCAGGGCCTTGATAAAGCGCTCGTAGACAGCGGGGCCAAAAGCGCCCAACGCCACCCAGCGATCCTTCGCCCGGAAAACGTCGTACGGCTGGAAGGCAGGAGATTTATTCCCGGTCCGCTGGCGCAGGATGCCGGCCTCTAAATAAGAGACGAAGGTGTCTGAAAGAATCCTGGCATTTGCTTCGTACTGGGCAACGTCGATCACCTGGCCCTCCCCGGTTTTCTGGGCGTGGACATAGGCAATCAGGGCTCCAAAAACGGCAAACATGGCGGAGATGTAGTCATTGCTCCAGGGCTTCGCCATGGAAGGAGGGTTCGGCTCAGGAAATCCCATCAAACTCATCCAGCTGCTCGCCGCCTGCCCGATCATGTCATAAGAACCCCGGTCGCAAATCTCAGGGATTCCTCCAAACTGGGGCCTCCCGAACCCGCTGACGTGAACGATTACAAGCTGCGGGTTGACCTCCAGGCACATCTCATCGGTAATTCCGAACTTCTCCAGCCAGACCAGGTTCTCAAACCAGATATCCGAGTTTTTAACCAGGCCGAGAAAGATCTCTCTGGCTTCGGGGATTTTCAGGTTCACTTCCAGCGTGAGACTCAACCGGTTCCGGGCATCCTGGGCCCAGCTTGCGCTCACGCACTTTTCTCCGTCCCTCACAAAGGGCGCCAGGGTGCGGTAGGTATCTCCCACTTTGGGGCGCTCGACATGGATCACCTCCGCACCAAAATCCGCCAGCATGTTGGCGGCATGGGGCATGGCAACAATGCTTCCTGTAGATAGAACTCGCATCCCCGCAAGAGGGCCAAAGGACGGGATCAGGGCCGGTGCGGGTACCCGTGGCATTTCTTCAACGCGCTTCACAAGCTTCCCCCCACTTTCTTGTTTTCCTTCATAATTTCCAGGCCTCTTGAAAATTACTCAGCTCAAGTTATCGGTCTAAGTCTGGCATCACCTCCGTTTTCTCCCGGATACGTATTTTGTGCGGGAACTCCTTCTGAGTTGCAACTCCTGCAAGGTGCTAATTTTTTGGCGCTCTTTTAAGTTTCGCAAGAAATATGCCAGTGGGGAAGAAGCCCGTTTTCAAGGGGTTTTTGTTGAAGTTTGTGCAAATGATCACATTTTTGGGCAAGTATTGTGCATGACTGCATAAAGCCGTTCAAACCAAAAAAGCCCCGCAGTGGCTCCCCAGCCTTGCGGGGCAAATTAATTTTTGAAGGCAATCCTCATGTCTGGCAAACTAACCTTCATGCCTGGCCAGACCGTATTTTTGCTTTTTCCTCGTAAGGGTTGAAAGATCGATCCCCAGGTACTCCGCCGCCTCCCGGAGCGTTTCATGCTCTGCGAGGGCGCGGCTGATCAGTGCCCGTTCGTACTCCTCAAGCGCTTCCTTCAGCCGGGCCTTCTCCGGCACCGGCGCTTTTGGCGAAACCCTTCCCCCCTGGACATTCTCCACGATCTTCTCGGGAAGGTGCTCCACATCAATAACCTCACCCGGTGTCATGACAACCAGAAACTCCATGACATTTTGAAGCTCCCGGACGTTCCCGGGCCAGTCGTACCTGATCAGGTAGTTCAAAGCAGCCGGGGTGATTCTTCTTTTGAAACCGTAGCGCTTGCAAAAAAGCTCCTGGAAGTGCCTGACAAGGGGTAAAATATCCCCCCGCCGCGCCCGCAACGGGGGAATGACCAGGGGGATTACGCTCAGGCGGTAATAGAGGTCGGCGCGAAAGGCCCCCTCCTTTACCTGGGCCTCCAGATCCCGGTTGGTCGCCGCGATCACCCGCGCATTTGTGGGAATCGGTTTCACCCCGCCAACCCGCAGGAAATTTCGATCTTGCAAAACATTAAGGAGTTTTACCTGTAAATTCAGGGAAAGTTCCCCGATCTCATCAAGAAAAATTGTTCCATCCGCAGCCTGTTCAAACAGGCCGGGCTTTCCCTCTTTGCGGGCCCCTGTAAAGGCTCCGCCTTCGTAGCCGAACAACTCCGATTCTAAAAGGCTCTCAGGAATCGCGCCGCAAGAAATCTTAACAAAAGGACGGTCCCGGCGCTTTCCGGCCCTGTGAATAAGCCGCGCCAGCATGTCTTTCCCGACCCCGGACTCCCCCAGGATTAAAACCGTCGAATCAACCTGGGCAACCCGCAGGGCCGATGTCAAAACACTGCGCATCGCAGCGCTCCTGGTAATAATTTCTTTCAGTTCTTCTCTGTAAGCGGTCCATTCAGCCGAGGGGGTAGGCCCTTTTTCCAGAAGGGTGAGGTACTGAATCTCCCTCTCGAGAAAACCCAGTTCTTCCAGATTCCGGACGTTGCAGACAACATGAGAAACCTCATGCCCGCGGTTAAAAACGGGGCTTGCAGTAACAAGAAAATTCTCGCCTCCCTCCTGAAACAGGGCACTGACTCTTTTTCCTGATTGAACTACCTGGAATACCAGGTTCTGAAAAAAGGTACCGGCTTGCTCCATAAAGGGGATACCAGAAGAAGCAACAACCTGCCCCTGCTGGTCGAAAACAGTCAGACCGTCATAGGAAGCCTCCAGCAGCTGAAGAGGGCTGGCAGAATCTGCTAAGTCCCACGTTCTTACCGGTTGTCCTTCATCATCATGAAAATAGTAGACTTGCTTCACCGGCTTTAAGTTAATCGAAATCTCCCCCCCCTCACAGCCAGAATTTCATTGAACAGGTCTTATTTCGCCATTAATTTCGTGAAGTTTTACACTAGCTGTAATTCGACATTTTTCGCGAAATTCCCTCCTCTCCCTCTTTCGAGGCCGACCCCCATCCGGAACCTTTGCCTTGCAGGCAGCAGGAAACTTCTCAATCATGTGGAATCCTAATTTAAAAGCTTCTGAACCGGGAGGGGGCCAAGTGGACTTTTCTTTAAGTGAAGAACATGCCAGACTACGACACCAGGTCGCGGATTTCGCGAGCCGGGAAATTGCTCCTTTAGCCCAAATCGTAGACCGGACAGGGCAGATTCCTCCGGAAATCATTCAAAAAGGGGCAGAAATGGGCCTTTTTGGGATTCCTTTCCCAAAAAGCTACGGAGGGAAAGATCTGGGGTACCTCGGTCTTGCGATCGCGATCGAAGAGATTGCCCGGGTTTGCGCTTCTACGGCCCTGGTGGTTGCCAGCCACACCTCCCTGGCTGCAGAGGCAATCCGCCTCTTTGGTTCTCCCGAACAAAAAGAAGAATTCCTCGTTCCCTTGATTCAAGGAAAATTCCTG
The DNA here is from genome assembly GCA_013177945.1 of Bacillota bacterium. Classification (NCBI taxonomy): domain Bacteria; kingdom Bacillati; phylum Bacillota; species Bacillota bacterium. The sequence continues at coordinate 14,265 of JABLXW010000012.1, read as the reverse complement.
GGGGCCTTCGCAGTTACCGAACCGGGAGCAGGCTCCGATATGGCAGGAATTACCACCCGCGCCATCCTCGGCAACGGGAACTGGGTCATCAACGGCAGAAAAACATTTATTACAAATGCGGATGTTGCGGGAGTAGTTGTGGTCAGCGCAGTAACGGAAAACTCCGGGAGGGCAAAGGAGCGCTGCAGCCTCCTGCTCGTTCCTGCAAACATCCCCGGCTTTACAATCGGAAGCAGGTATGACAAGCTCGGCTTAAGGGGAGTGAGCACCGTCGAAATCTTTTTTGATGACTGCAGCATTCCCCGGGAGAATCTTTTGGGGGCAAGGGGGAAGGGCTACGAGCAGTCCCTGCAGATTATCGACCGCGGCCGGGTCGCCATCGCAGCACTTTCCGTAGGTCTTGCCCGCGCCTGCCTCGAAGCCTCCCTTGCCTACGCCCGCGGCCGCATCCAGTTCGGCCAGCCGTTAACCAAGTTCCAGGCGATCAGATTCAAATTAGCGGATATCGCCATGCAATTAGAGGCGGCCCGCCTTATGACATACAGGGCAGCCTGGCTGATCGACCACCAGCGAACATTCCGGAAAGAAGCGGCAATGGCGAAGCTCTTTGCCTCCGAAACTGCGACCCAGGCGGCCAACCACGCCATTCAAATTCACGGGGGAGCGGCCTATACAAAGGAATACCCTGCGGAGCGTTATCTGCGAGACGCCAAGCTCATGGAGATTGCCGAGGGAACCTCGGAAATCATGCGGATTGTTATCGCAAAACAGCTGGGCTGCTGAAAAGCTACAGAGCCTGCCTGCCCAAAACGACAAGGAAGGTCATGGCCAGGTTCCAGGTGCTGTGAGCCGCCAGGGCAGGGAAAAGAGAACCCGTTTTCTCGCAGATCAAGGCCAGTCCTGCTCCGCCGAGCGCAAGGGGAAGAAAGCGGGCCAGGTCGCAATGGAGAGCGGCAAAAAAGAGAGAAGTGATGCATACGGCGGGAAGAGGGCCGAAACGGGAACGGAATACCGGGTAGATGAAACCGCGAAAATAGAGTTCTTCGCCTACAGGGGCAAAGATCCCCCCCAGAATCAAGGGAAGTACCAGTTCCTGCCATCTGCGGGCTTGCAGAATTACCTCAGCGAAGGGTTGGGGCTGGGGATGATGGGGCAGCAGAAAAATAATCAGGGCCATCGCCAGGACGACCAGACTGAAAACCGCCAGTCCCCCCACCAGACCAACCACCAGATCTTTCCAGGAAAAGAGGCCCAGGCCCAGGTACGCCAGAGAAGCGCGGTGCTTGCCCCGCACAAAACCAAGCACAAGGCCCCCCAGCAGGAGAGCCTGCAGGATCCCCGACAGAAAAAAGGAGGCCAGTTCGGGACTGCGGACGGCAGGGAAAAAGAGGAGCACCCGGTCCACCAGCCGGGCACCGAACAGGCTCAAAAGAAACCCAAACAGATAAACAAGCACAAGAATCATCAGGATTTCCTGGAGCCCCCAGGGAGGGCGCAGCACGGGAAAGCCGGTTTTACGGGGATTTTCTTGTTTTTGTAATTCTGCGTGGCACCGAATCTTCCGCCCTTTCATGGCCCACCTGTTCTCCGGCAACCGGGGTTCTGAAATCAGACGTTCAGCAAATCCGGGGCAGGGGCTCCCCTTCCAGCATCGTCAAGATCCGGGTTGCTCCCAGTTCGGTCTCGATCAGGACAAGCCCCGGTTCCTCTTCAATCACCCTCCCGATCTGGACGGCCTCCCGGCCTTCGGGCAGGCTCCGCATCGCCTCCAGAACCCGGGGCGCAACCCCGGGAGCCGCAACGGCAACGATTTTTCCTTCATTAGCCAGGTAGAGAGGGTCGATTCCGAGCATTTCGCATCCCCCGGCGACCTCGCGCCGCACGGGGAGAAGCTCCTCCTGAATCAGGATTCCCTTCCCGCTCTGAGCCGCCAGTTCGTTGAGGGTTGTCGCAAGCCCCCCGCGGGTGGGATCCCGCATGCACCTGACGCCTTCGCCGCCCGCGGCAAGAATTGCCGCGGCCAGCCTGTGCAGAGGGGCGCAATCGCTGACAACAGGGGTCGTGAACGACAAACCCTCCCGCCGGGCAAGAATCGCCAGTCCGTGCTCCCCGAGGGAACCGCTCACGATCACGGCATCGCCGCTTTTAATCCGGCGCGGGGAAAGACAGCACCCCTCGGGGATGATTCCGATTCCGGTTGTATTGATGAAAATTTTATCTGCACTCCCCCGCCCCACCACCTTCGTATCCCCGGTGACCACGTGCACTCCTGCTGCAAGGGCAGCCTCCCGCATTGAACCCACGATCTGCCGCAAGTCCGCGAGGGGAAAACCCTCCTCAATGATAAAAGCAGCGCTGATGTATAAAGGTTTCGCCCCGCTGACAGCAAGATCATTGACCGTCCCGCAAACGGCCAGCTTGCCGATGTCGCCGCCCGGGAAAAAGATGGGATCCACCACAAAGGAGTCGGTTGTGAAGGCAATCCGGCCGTGGGGCAAATCCAGCAGGGCGGCGTCCAGCATCTCATCCAAAATCGGGTTTTCAAAGGCTTCCTGAAAGACCGTTTTCACAAGCCGGTGGGTCAGGGTCCCCCCGCTCCCGTGGCCGAGCAGGACAATTTCCCCCTGTTCTCCTGTTCTCACCGCGCCCCACCAGCCTTCCGGGCGCGGAAGCGGTAGTAGGCGGCACAGGAGCCTTCGGCGGAAACCATGCAGGGCCCCACCGGCTTTACAGGGGTGCAGGCCCTCCCGAAAAGGGAACACTCGTAGGGCAGCTTCAGGCCCTTCAAAACATCTCCGCAGGCGCAGTTTCGCGTCCGCTTCCCAGGCGTTACCGTCAGGGAGAAGCGCCGCGTGGCGTCCAGGTCTGCAAACTCTTCCCGGAGGGCAAGCCCGCTCCCGGGCACCTCCCCGATCCCCCGCCAGCGCGCCAGGGCCGGGGCAAAGTACTTCTCAATATAGGCGCGCGCCACAGGGTTGCCCTCGGCCCTTACAGCCCTCCTGTACTGGATTTCAACAGCAGGCCGGTTCTCACGGTACTGGCGCACAATCAAAAGAAGAGCCTCCAGAATGTCAACTGCTTCAAAGCCGGTGATCACGCAGGGCTTTCCGTACTTTTCTGCCACAAACCGAAAGGGCTCGCTCCCCAGAATGGTGCAGACGTGGCCGGGGTTGATAAAGGCATCGATCTTGACCTTGGGGTCCTCCAGCAGGGTCTCCATCACCGGAGGCACCAGTTTGTGAAGGGAAAAAATGAAAAAATTTCTCAAACCCTGCTGGACCGCCTGCTCCAGCGCAACAGACACCGCGGGCGCGGTGGTCTCGAAGCCGATCGCCAAAAAAACAACCCGCCTTGAGGGGTTTTCAGCGGCCAGCGCAAGGGCGTCGGTGGGGGAGTAAACAACCCGGACATCCGCCCCCCGGCTTTTTTCCTCCTGGAGGCTGCCGGTCGTCCCGGGCACCCGCATCATGTCGCCAAAAGTGGCCAGAATCACCCCTCTCTCCCGGGCAAGGGCGATCGCATAATCCAGGTCGGCATCATCGGTCACGCAGACCGGGCAGCCGGGGCCTGAAATCAGGCGAATATTCTTCGGCAAAAGCTCCCGCAGTCCGCTTCTGGCAATGGCCACCGTGTGGGTTCCGCAAACCTCCATCACCGTGAGGGGGCGGTCGGCCTCCTGGTGCAGTCGGTCCAGGAGAGAGCGGGCATATTCCTTTTTATTTCTGCTGTAAAGCTGCATAAGCTTCCTCCCATGCTTCGAAAATTTCCCCGGCGGCCTTTTCGTCGATTACCTGGATGGCAAAACCGGCGTGCAGAAGAACATAATCTCCGACCTTCGCTTCCGGTGTTAAAGCAATGTTGATCTCTTTGGTGTTCCCTCCCAGATCAACTTCGGCAAAGACGCCATTAATTTTGATAATCCTGGCAGGTATTGCAAGACACATTCCCCTTGATCACCTCGCTTGCAATGTAAACTTGACCCAGTGAAATTCCACCGTCATTAGCCGGAACCTTCCGGTGGATGAGAACCCGAAAGCCGGCATCCTTGAGCTTCTCACGCAGCAGGCAGAACAGCAAATTATTCTGGAATACCCCCCCGCTCAGCACAACCTGATTGAGACCCGTCTCCTCCCGCAGCCTTTCGGCAACCGCGAGCATCATCACGGCAAGAGTCAGGTGAAACTTCCCGGCGCAGACCTCCACCCGGGTTCCGCGCTCCAGATCCTCCAAGAGGCCTTCCCAGATCCCCCGGACTCCCAGCTGGTACGGCCTTGTATGGGTAAGAAACTCAAACCCGTAAAAGTCCTGAACCGTGGGGTCCGCCACCGCCTCCATCTCCATCGCCGCCTGGGCCTCGTACTGGACCCGCGTGCAGATCCCAAGCAGGGCGGAGACGGCATCGAAAAGCCGACCGCAGCTGGAGGTGGGTACGGTATTGAATCTGTTCTCCAGCTGGCGGATCAGAACCTGCTGCTCCTCCTCGGGCAACGTGGGGAGATACCTGCGCGCCCATTTCAGGCCGGAGGTCCCAAAAAGCTCGTACAGGTAAGTAAAGGCCATGCGCGCCGGCCGCTTGATGGTTACCTCCCCGGGCAGGGGCACGTAGGCCAGGTGAGCCATTCGCTCGAACCGGGCGGGGGTTCCGGCAAAAAACTCAAACCCCCAGATGGCCCCGTCCGTTCCGTATCCGGTCCCGTCGCAGATGATCCCGAGCGCCGGGCCCTTCTCCTGGTTTTCGGCAAGGCAGCTGGCCATGTGGGCATGGTGGTGCTGGACCCCAATTTTTGTCACACCCTCCTGGCGCTTTGCCCAGCGGGTGGCCATGTACTCCGGGTGGAGGTCGTAGGCGATAATTTCAGGCTTGACGTCCAGCATCTTTTCAAAACGCGGGATGGAATCGAGAAACTGCCGGTAGTTGCCGTAATGGTTTAAATCCCCCAGATGCTGGCTCAGGTAAGCACCCCTGCCTTTGGTCATGCAAAAGGTGTTTTTCAGTTCCCCCCCACAGCCGAGGATTGGGGGCACTTCCTCGGGCAGATCCACCGGAAGCGGAACATACCCCCGCGCCCGGCGGTAAATCTGCACTTCTCCGCCGACCACCGCGGCGAGGGAGTCATCGCACCGGTTGTAGATCCGGCGGTTATGCATCAGGTAATAATCAGCAATCCCTTTAAGCCTGGCAAGAGCCTCATCGTTGTCGATGATCAGGGGATCGTCGCTGATGTTGGCGCTGGTCATGATCAGGATTTCCAGCTCTTCGTCAAAAAGCAGGTGGTGCAGGGGAGTATAGGGAAGCATAACCCCCAGGGTGTTGATTCCGGGCGCAATTTCCGGAGGGAGGTCGTCCCGGCGGCGGCGCGCCAGGATGACAATGGGGTGGGCCGGGCTTTCCAGAAGCTCTGCCTCCTGGGGAGAAACGAAGCAGTATTTTTCAACAACCTGGAGATCCCGGCACATTACGGCAAAGGGCTTGAACTCCCTGATTTTCCGGCGGCGTAAAGCAGCCACCGCCTCCCGCCGGCGGGCGTCGCAGACAAGGTGAAACCCTCCCAAACCCTTGACTGCCAGAATTTTCCCGGCCTTTAAAAATTCGTGCCCCAGGCCGGGGTAAACATTCCCCTCCTGGTCTCTCAAGGTAACCTGGGGGCCGCAGTCCGGGCAGGCATTGGGCTGGGCGTGAAAGCGGCGGTTTAAAGGGTCTTCGAACTCGCGGGCGCAAACAGGGCACATGGGGAAGTCCCGCATTGTGGTTTTGTTCCGGTCGTAGGGAACATCCATGATGATTGTGAAACGGGGGCCGCAGTTGGTGCAGTTGGTAAAGGGGTAGCGGTAGCGCCTGTCCCTCGGATCCATAATTTCCCGGTAGCAGTCGGAGCAGATGCTTACATCGGGAGATATGATCACATCTTTGCGGTCGCCCGCCATGCTGTGCTTGATGAAGAAGTGGTCGAAGCCCTGGACCTCGCGGGGGATCTGGTAGTGGTTGACGATAATCGCGAGCTTTGGGGGGTTTGCCAGAACGGCCTGGTAAAAGGCCGCAATCTGCTCCTCGCCGGCCTCCGCCCAGATCGTCACACCTTCGGAGGAATTGAGCACCCACCCCTTGATCCCGTATTCATGGGCAAGGCGGTAAACAAAAGGGCGAAACCCCACACCCTGGACAACGCCCTCGATTCTGATTTCCCGGGCAACAGTCTCCACGTGCGCCCTCTCCCCCCATCAGAATCATACAGAATAAAATCTGACAATCCCATCTTAACATAACAGGACAGGGGTGTAAATATCAGGACTGCACAGAATCCAAATCAAACCCGACCTGGGGCATCCCTTATCGGCCAAAAAGGTTGCTTCCTTAATCATGGTGTCTTACAATATGAACTACAGGATCTCTTACGCCGACGCCTTCGTCCTGGCGTTGGCCAGGGAAACAGGGAGCGAAATTGTTACGCGGGACCCCGAAATAATCGAGGTTTGTATTAAGGGAAGTTTTCTGCTTTTATTTTTGATTGTTTATGTTCAGCAGTTCGTTGGGATTAAGCTTTGGCGTCAAAGGTTTGATTCCGCACCAGGTTAATCCTAAACTTAATATCAGGAGTGGCATGAGAACAGCAGGAAATTTAAGCAGAAAATGCAGAAAATCTGGCAAGGGATTCAACTCGTTCCAGGCAAAATTTGCCTGGAACGCCTTGCCGAGGAAAAAGTGAACCCACCCGTAACAGGCAGCAAGGAAATTAATTAACTCCGTTCCCGATGCTTTGCCCTTAAATTTTATGTGCCAGAGAAAGACCAGGACAAAAAGAGAGGCTAAAGCCAGGAAAAAGACCAGGAACAGCGCCGTAAAATCTTTAAATAAATTAAAATAACTGTGATATATACGGGACATCAGAAACTCTTCAGGGATTGATCCCGCTTGGTAGTATCTGCAGCACCCTAATGCATAAGCAGCAGCTGCATTGTTGTAAAGATAGAGAAGGCCGCTTGCCCCTGTTAAAACGGCCAGCGCATCAAGATGCCTGATGTGATAAGCATATTTATTGCGGAGCAGGAGCAGGGTTAAAGCGCTTCCGGCAAGGCCAAACAGAAAGGCAAGACCTGCGTTGTAATAGACCAAATACGGCAGGATAAAAGAATAGAAACCGGACTCCCAGAAAATTGAGAATATGAAGAAAGCTGCTGCCCAACCCACCAACAACTTTGTCTTTAACGCCATAATGAATACCCCGCTCAATACAGAATCGCCCAGACGTTCTGATATTGGTGCTTCATCCCGGCACCTCTAAAAATGCTTTAAATCTTTACTTCAAAAGGGCCGCCAATATCCCTGCCACGCCGCCCCCCTAACCTAAAAAAGCGGCCCTGCTTGACCTCTATCTGTTGCCAATCATCCAGGCGGTTATATTGTATCCTGAACGGCTGGATGGGTAAATAATTTAAGTAGGGAGTGAAAATAATGAAAGTAAAATCGTATCCAAAGATAGTTGGGTTGGGATTGCTGGCATTTATCCTTGTGGGTGTTGCTTTTGGAAGCAGCAAGTTATTTTCTTTTCCTCGACCAGAATTTTTAGTAGGGCAAAAACTTCGAGAAAACGAAAGCATTCCGGACAAAGATAAAATAGTGATGGTGGTTAACGGGATGCCGGTGACAAAGAAAGACTTCGAGAACCAGAGGGCTTTACTGTCCTTTGAGCGTGAATCAGTTTCGGATGATGAAGTCCGAGAAAAAATCATCGAAAAAACTGTACTTTATGAAGAAGCCAAAAAACGCGGTCTCACGGTAAGCCTCGAAGAAGCAAAGCAATTTTCACAGAGAATGAAGAAGGAGGCATTCGGTTCTGACGTTGAGAACCCAGAATTAATTAAGAACTACATCGAAGGTCAGGGGTTAACCATCGATGAGTTTTTTGACAAAGTGGCTCCGCCTCTCTATCAGCAAGCCTTAAGCATCGGGAAGCTTCGCGCCCAGATATACGACGAAACCGACAGGAGGCTTGGGCCGAATGTTCCGGCTGATCAAAGACTGGCTGCAGAGAGAGCTGCGTTTGAAAAACTGACCAGAGAACTCAAAGAAAAAGCCGTAGTGGAAATTAAGAGCCGGTAGATCTCCACTTCAACCACATTTCGAAGAATTTCTGCTCGCGTGGGAGGCGCGTTGCTGCATGCCTCCCACGACTTTTTATTCTACCGCTGCCTGCAGGGCGTGGTATTTTTCCAGGTAGTTGGCAACTGCCAGCACGTAGGCGCCGTGGGACCAGGTAAGGGGGGCCACAGAAAGAGGCTTTCCCGTGTAGGGGTGGATCTGTTCGGATAGAATTCCGCTTTCCATGCGGTGGTCGGCCACCCATTCCAGAATTGCTCTCGCATACTCCAGCTCTTTTTTGGTTCTGGCCTTCGCGATGTACCACTCCCCGAGCCAGATCGTTGTCAGGAACCAGGGGTTGCCGGGAACTTTTTCAAGATCTTCGCTTCTCCGGAAGTACCAGTCGCCGGTATACCGGGCAAGCCCCCCCACCTGGGTTTTGACCCAGAGCCCTTCCCGGACCGCCTCCATCGTGCGAACGACCCGGGGATCGTCAGGCGCAAAAGCCCCAAAGGCAAAAAGCCCGTACAGGCTGGCATCCAGGGTGTAGTCGGGGATCAGGTCCCCGCGCCGGAGGTAAACCCCCCGCAAAAACCGGCCCAGATCGCTGCTGTAAAGGCAGCGCTCCATCCCCTCCCGGACCTCCCGGGCTGCCCGGCGGTAAACCCCGGCAGCCCGGCAGTCCCCGAACAAATCCGCAAAGCGCGCGGCCGCCTCAAGACCCGCGTAGACTGCGGCAGCCGTAAAGCTGAAAACACCCCTTCTCTCCTCCCACAGATCGTAGCTCTCCAGCGGCAGCTTCGTGGCCGGGTCGCGGTAGCGGTCCAAAAAATCGCTCGCCTTTTTTACCATTTCATGGTAGAGAGACTCCACAAGCTCATAGTCCCGGAAGCAGCAGTAATGGTTCCACAGGGCGTAATTCACCAGGGCGGTCTCGTCTTCCTGGATCGGGAGCTGGAGTTCGCCCTCATGGATCCAGGGGTGCCAGCTGGAGCCTACAGAACCGTCGGGGTTGTATTTATGAAGGTAGTACCCTCCCTCGGTGAGAATCCTGGCGCACATCTGGAAGAAGCGCAAGGGGATCTCCGGATACCCTGCCTTATCAAACCCCATTGCAATTAAAGCACCATCCCGCGGCCACATGTAGCTGTAGTGGTCGCGGTTGGTCACAAGAATATCGGTATCGTTGGCCGCAAGGATCGCCCCGCGGTTGTCGCACTGGGTCCGAACCACAAGCAGGCTTCGTTTGAATAAATCTGACACTTTGGGGGGGAGGTCGGCGAAGTCCCGTTCCTGCTTGTTCACCCAGTGATACCAGTAGTTTTTCGTCTCTTCAAGGAGGGCCGCCGGCCCCCGCTCCAGGACAAGGTAATTCAGCTCCCGGACCTCCCGGAAGTTTTCGCCCATGACAAGCCAGTACCAGAGGATTTCTGCCGCACCGGGCTCCAGGCTCACCTCAAAGCTGATGGTGCTGTCTACAGAGCCCTGAGCAACAGGGTTCCCCTCCAGCCAGCCGTCCTCCGCATCCCGCCAGGTGCCTTCGGCCGCCCCGAAGCGCTTCAATCCCGTCGCGTACTGAAAGATGCCCTTCCCCTGAACCCTCCCGTTTGCCAGAAGATAGCGATTTCTTTTATAGTGGCAGACAGCCTTTAAAGTGGGGTCGTAAAGGGCGGTGTCCCCCACATCGAACCCGCCCAGAGAAAAATCGTGGTTAAAAAAAATCCTGACGCTCCTGGCCCTCTTCTCGAGGTTTTTAATTTCCATTCTTCGGAGAAAAATGGAGAAGCGGTGGTGAACGGCATCGTTGATTACAACCGTCAGGCCCAGCACTAAATTTCTCGCCTTTACCAGGGTAACCAGGGTGTCCTTCTGGTACCCCAGGCTTTTCTCCCAAACCCCCTCGTCAATCCAGGAAAAATTCCCTGCCTCCCAAAAGCCGATGCTGCAGCGGTGCCCCGCGATGTGGTTATCCATCCCGACGTAGGGAAAATAAAGATCGCGCATGTTCATGGCATGATCGAAATTAATCAAAATATTGCCGTTGCCTAATACCAAATTCCTCGGCATACACCACTCTCCTGTTTCAAAACGGCCCCGACTTGAAATAAACCCTTTTCGGTTTGGACATAATACCAACAGAAATCGCGTTATTAAATTAATTTTTCCGACCAGGAAGGAAAATAATCTCTTTCGAACCAAAACGATGGGGTTCAGCTCCCGAAAGGAGGAGGGGACCGTTGCGATGGCCCTGATAGACTTTCTGCTTTTATTTTTTGCAATTTTAGTCTTAGGAGGCTTGTCTTTGATGTCCAGAAAAGGACTCCCCCAGCAAAAACCCCAGAGTCCAGAAGAAAAACGGCATCCCAAGCAGCAGAAGCCCTTTCCCATGGAAGCTGCTGAAGAGTTCACAGCAACCCAGCCCAAACCGTTGATCGGCAAAGAGGAGCGGGAGGCTCCCAGACCTGAAACCTGCGAGCTTCCCTGGACCTACGGAGAAAGTAAAATCGTCGCCCTCGCCAGGGATCCTTACTGGATCTTCGCCTACTGGGAAATCAGCCAGGCAAAAAGGAGGGAGCTAGCAGAGCGGTTTGGCCCCCGCTCCTGGGAAGAATCGAGGCCCGTCCTGCGGGTTTACAATGCAACCAACCTTTACTTCTTTGACAGCAGAGATTATGTAGAAATTCCGATCAACGACTATGCCAACAACTGGTACATCCACACCGGCGAGCCAGACAAAACCTTCTGCGTGGAACTGGGGCGCGTCCTGCCCGATGGGACCTATATCTTTATTGCCCGCTCCAACTTTGTAAGCACACCCCGGGATCGGGTTTCGGAAATTGTTGACGAAGAATGGCTGCTCCTCGCAGAATACGAGAAAAGGCTCTACGAACGCATCGGACGCGTCTACCCCGGTCCCAGTTCTCCGGCGTTGATCGGCTCACCAATGAATTGGTAAAAACTTTAACCGCGAAAGGAAGGGTTTGTAAAGTGACCCAGGGCTACCTTTGCCTCGTTCTGCACGCCCATTTACCCTACGTCCGCCACCCGGAACACGAACATTTCCTGGAAGAGAAGTGGTTTTATGAGGCCGTCGCGGAGACCTATCTCCCCCTTTTGTGGACTTTCGAAAAACTGCTGGAGGACAACGTCGATTTCCGGATAACTCTCAACCTTTCCCCGACCCTGATCTCCATGCTCACAGACGACCTCCTCCGCCACCGCTGCGTCCGGCACCTGGAAAAGCTGATGGAGCTGGCAGAGCGCGAGGTTGTCCGGACGAGAAACCAGCCAGAGTTTCACGAGAATGCCCTGATGTACCGGGATCTCTTTTCCCGCGCCTACCACCTCCTAACAGAAAAATACCGCTGGAACCTGGTGCAGGCCTTCAAGCGGCTTCAGGACTCAGGAAAAATAGAAATAATCACAACCGGCGCCACACACGGGTATTTTCCCCTTCTGGGATTGCAGCGGGAAATAATTCACGCCCAGGTGGCAGTTGCCGTCGCCCTGTACGAACAACACTTCGGGCGCCGCCCTCAGGGGTTCTGGCTTCCCGAATGCGGGTACCGGCCCGGGGATGAAAGGATCTTAAAGAAATTTGACATTAAATATTTCTTTGTCGAAAGCCACGGGCTGCTCCACGCTTCACCCCGTCCCAAATACGGCTACTTTGCTCCGGTCTACACACCATCCGGGGTCGCCGCCTTTGGAAGGGACGTGGAATCCTCGAAACAGGTCTGGAGCGCCCGGGAAGGATACCCGGGAGACTTCGACTACCGCGACTTTTACCGGGACATCGGATACGACCTCGATCTTGATTACATCGGCCCCTATCTCCCTGAGGGGAGAATCCGGACACACACAGGGATCAAGTACTACCGGATCACCGGGCTTTCCGACCACAAAGAGCCTTACGTGAGAAAAAACGCCCTGGAGAAAGCAGCCCTCCACGCCGGGAACTTCATGTTCAACAGAGAAAAGCAGGTGGAGTGGCTGGCCCAGATTCTTGACCGAAAGCCCGTTGTCGTTGCTCCTTACGACGCCGAACTCTTCGGTCACTGGTGGTTTGAGGGGCCCCAGTGGCTGGACTATCTGATCCGGAAAATTCACCACGACCAGAATACGATCAAGATGATTACACCCGGTGAGTATCTCAAAATTTACCCCTGCAATCAGGTCTCCACCCCTTCGGAATCCAGCTGGGGGTGGAAGGGATACCATGAAGTCTGGCTGAACGGGGCGAACGACTGGATCTGGCGGCACCTGCACAAGGCTGGAGAGCGCATGGTGGAACTTGCCAACAGATATGAAAACGCAGAGGGGCCCCTGAAGCGCGCCCTCAACCAGGCCGCCCGCGAGCTGCTGCTGGCCCAGAGCAGCGACTGGCCCTTTATCATGAAGACCGGTACGATGGTGGAGTACGCCAGGCAGCGCTTGATAAAACACATTGCCTGTTTCACCGAGCTTTATGAAAGCATCAAGAGAAACACCATAAACGAAGGCCGGCTCGCCGAAATAGAGCAGAAGGACAACATTTTTCCCCAAATAGATTACCGGGTCTACCAGAGCCGGCATGTGGAGAGGCTTCCCGGGCCGCTTTCCCGCCGCGCCCTCCAGCCTGCATAAATCTTTCCCCTATATTCTTGATCCTGTTCTGCCAATAGGATAAAATATGAAATGGTTGTAAAATTTTTGCAACCATTTAAATTTTTTTAATAAACAGGAGAGCAAATAAGATGCATGAGGCCGGAGAAATTTTATTAACACTTTTTACGGTCCTTCTGGCCGCAGGAATTGGAAGGGTGATCTCTCTCCGCTTGAACATCCCTTTTGTCGTAGGGGAAATCTTAACCGGGGTCGCCATCGGCCCTTCTGTTTTGGGCCTGGTCCACGAAAGTGAATTTCTGCGAGTTTTATCAGAATTAGGTGCGGTTTTTCTTCTATTCACCGTGGGATTGGAGACCGACGTCCGGGAAATGATCAAGGTAGGTTTTCCCGCCGTCCTGGCCGGAACCCTGGGTGTTGTCTTTCCTTTTGCCGGGGGATTTGCTTTTGCCCGGCAATTCGGGTCAAATTTTATTGAGGCCGCGTTTCTTGGAACCGCTTTAGTGGCCACAAGTGTTGGAATCACTTCAAAAGTTTTGCTGGAGCTTGATGCTCTCAAGGAAAGATACAGCAGGGTCATCCTGGGAGCGGCCGTGCTGGACGATATTTTAGCAATGCTCTTGCTGGCGGGGGTATTGGGCCTTAAAGCAGGAGGCATTTCCGCGGGGGAAGTCCTGGTCCCCCTCCTGACTGCCCTTCTCTTTGTTGCAATTTTTATGTTCGGCATTCCTCTTCTGCTTAAAAGATTTTTAAGTGAAAGGAAAAGGATCGAATTTGTGCAATCCCCCATTCTTCCGGTGATTACTTTTTTGTTCGGCCTCTCTGCCCTCTCCACATATATCGGCCTTGCGGCAATTATCGGAGCTTTCCTGGCGGGTTTAACCGTTTCCGAACTTCGGGAATACTACCGGATTGAAGAAGAGGTGGCACCTATTTACGCCCTCTTTTCGCCCTTCTTCTTCGTCTTCATCGGGCTCCAACTTGACATAAGAATTTTTTTGCGTCCTGAAACCCTGACTTTAATCGTCCTGATTACCATCCTCGCTATTGTGACAAAATTTGCAGGAGCCTCCCTGGGCGCCTTCACCCTGGGGCGGCAGGAAGCAACAATTATTGGGGCAGGAATGGTTCCCCGGGGCGAAGTGGGAATTTTGGTGGCCGGACTGGGACTAAATTTAAAGGTAATTTCAATGGACGTTTTCGGAATTGTTGTAGCTATGTCGATACTTACGACGCTGACAACTCCCCCGGTCCTTGCCTGTTTGATTAATAAATTACGTGAAAAACAAGAGAGGGTTCCTGCTGCTACCCGATAAAAAAGCACGCCTGGGAAAGACTGGTCTATAACAGTAATACAGTAATAAAAGCATAAAATAAAGAAGCCGCCGAAGAACTGGTTTTCAAACCAGTTCGGGAGGTATACGGCGGCTTCGGGGCCTCTTAGTTAAATTTTCCTGGCCAGCCTGAGGAGGCGGTTCCAGCGCCGGTCGGTTTCCGCCTGCAGTTCCTCGAGCAGGTGCTCGTTCCCCGGCCGGAAGAAGTGCTCAAAGCGGCCCTGGGGCTTCAGGTACTCGGCAACGGGC